>NZ_JBHYIQ010000005.1:83326-155370 GCF_042739895.1 Amycolatopsis sp. NPDC059021 | reverse complement strand
GTGCCACTCCTCCCCGAGTGGCACCGCCCGACCGGCTCAGCCGAAGACGAACCAGAAGAACGACACGGCGGCCTTCTTCCCCGTCGCGTCGGCGACCGTCACCGTGACCTGCCTGCTGTCCGGCCTGCTCGGCGTCCCCGAAACGACGCCGCTCGCCGGATCGAGGCTCAGGCCGGGTGGCAACGCCGTCGAGGACCACTGGTAGGGACCGGTGCCGCCGGAGGCCTGCAGTGCCAGGTTCACCGCCTGGCCGACCCGGCTGTTCTGGGTGCCGGGGTCAGCCAGCTTCAGCTCGGCGCCCGGCCCGCCGGTCACGGTCAGGCTGTAGTGGACCGTCTGCGTGGACTTCGCGCTCTCGCCGGAGATCGTGACGTCGTAGGTCCCGGCCGGGGTACTGGCGCTCGTGGTGATGGTGAGTGTCGAGTGCCCGCCGAGGTCCACACTCGCCGGGCTGAACGCCGCGGTCGCGCCCGAGGGCAGACCCGACGCCGTCAGGCTGATCGCGCCGGAGGGTGGCGGGGTGTCACCGCCGGGCAGGTGCGGGACGATGTCCGCGGCGTACGTCGAGACCCGGGCGTAGACCGCGTACCAGTCGCACGAGGTCGACATCCATGAGAACACCCCGACGACCGTGTTGCCCACCAGGTACGGCCCGCCGCTGTCGCCGACACAAGCGCCGGCGTGGTGGTCGGCGTAGCCGGTGCACAGCATGGCCGGGACCTTGTACTGTTCCCGTCCCTGGTTATCGGTGTACCTGCCCTTGCAGGCGCTGTCCGCGGCGACCGGGATGTCGGCCTGCCGCAGGACGTTGCTGTAAGTGTTCGCACCGATCTGGCCCCAGCCGATGGAGAGCCCCTTCGTCCCGGCCGCCTCCAGGTTCGGGTCGGTGTTCAGCTTCGGATAGGTGATGCCCGCCGGGACCGGCATGTCCTTGTCGAGGGTGACGACCGCGACGTCGGCGCCGTTCCGCCAGTCCTCGTAGTCCGGGTGCACCCACTGCGAGGCGATCTCGGCGGTGGTGCCGGTGTCCTTGGTCAGGTCGTCGGCGCCGTAGACGAACCACTTGTGACCCGGCTTTTCCCGCAGGCAGTGCGCGGCCAGCAGCACCGTGCGCGGCCCGAACAACGTGCCCGTGCAGGACTGCTGACCGGGGAACGCCGAACCCTCACGGCGCATCGAGATGATGAACGGATGGTCGGCCGTCGTGGTCGGGGTACCGCCCACAACGCTCGGCGACGCCGCGGGGACGGCGTTCGCGGTGACCGTGGTGCTCACCGCCTTCCCGGCGGCCACGCTGCCGGAGGATGGCGAGGCGGACAGCGTGAAGTCCTTCGCCGGCGGCGGGGTGTCACCGCCGCCGAGCAGTTTCGCGCCCAGCGCGTCCGCCTTCGGGGAGCCCCAGCCGGTGCACAGGTCGTAGCCGGTGCCCGCGTTGTAGGTGCCGTTGCCGCCCGAGGTCACGTCGTGGAACGTGCTCGCGTAGTCGGCCGACCCGGCGATCCGGTAGATGGCCGGGTTGAGCTGGCCGAGCCGCGATTTCCCGCCGCTGAGCGACTTCTGGTTCAGCATCGCCACATAGCCCGCCCACAGCGGGGAGGACAGGCTGGTGCCGCCGACGTCGAGCCAGCCGCCGTTCAGGTACACCGACAGCGCGCCCGCGCCGTAGTCGGCCAGCAGCGAGACGTCCGGCACCGAGCGGTACTGGTTGGTGCCCGGCTGCCAGTCGGGACGGTTGTAGATCTTCGAGTAGCCGCCGCCCGAACGCGTGTTGCCGCTGCTTCCCTGGTTCCAGCACGACTCCGACTGCCAGGTCCCGGCGCTGTCGGACGTCCGCAGCTGCGTGCCGCCGACGCCGGTGAACAGCGGATCGCTAGCCGGGTAGTCGGCCTGGATGGTCTTGTTGTCGCCCCGGTAGCCGCATCCCGTGCCGCCCCAGTCCCCGGAGGCCGAGAGCATCGTGACGCCTTGGGCGGCCAGCTGGGTATAGGAATCGTGCGAGGCCGCGATCGGATCCGATTCGCAGACCTCGCCGTTGAGCCACGAGCCGGACAGGATCGTGATCTTGTTGTCCGAGGCGATCTTCGCCATCTCGTGCACCCACGCCTGGTCGGTGTTGGGCGCCGAGTAGACGATCTGCCTGGCCTTCGGCGCGGTGGCGGCCACCGCCTGGATGTCGAGCGTGACCTCCATCTGGTCGCTGCCGGGGTTCGGCACGCCGCCGTCCACCTTCACCAGCTCCGGAGTGACGGCGGGTTGCTTGAAGTACTGCGTCCAGCCGTCGATGTCCGACTGCTTGTACGTGTCGAATTCGATCAGCCCGACCGTCTCACCCGAACCGTCGTAGGCGCCGGAAAGACCCGTCATGCTGTACGCGGTGCGCAACTGGGCCGGGGTGTAGCCGCCGGCCGGCCCGCCCGGTCCCGCCGGGGCGCCCGCCCGGTGCGCGGCCGGGCGGTCGGTCAGGCCGGTGACACCGCGGACGACGGCTGCGACGTCCGCCGGCACCGCGGTTCCCTTGGTGGCGTTGAAGAAGCGCTCGCCGGAGGCCGAGTGGAAGCCGGAAAGCGAGGTGGCGAACGCACTCTCCACTTCGGACGGTGTGCCGGACGCGGTGACGACCTGCCGGTTGCCGGTGACGTCCTCGACGCGCAATCCCTTGCCGGTCAGGTACTTCCGCACCAGGCCGACCGCTTCGGCGGAAGGCCCGAAACGCTCGGTGTACTCCGTGGCGCTCAGATAGTGGTGGTAGACCGGGGAATTCGAGTCGGCCGTGTCGGCGACGTAACGCTCGGCACCCGCGGCGTCCCGGGGCTTCAGGGCGACCGAGACGGTGATCCGCCCGGGAAGGGCCGCGCTGTCCGCGGTGGCGCCGGCGGGAACGGCGGGCGCCGTGCCGAGCGGGACCAACGGCGGTGGCGCGGCCGACGCCGTCGGCGGGGAGAAGGCGGCCGTCGCCAGGACGGCGGCCACGAGCAGGGAGGCTTTTCGCATGTGCTGCTCCGGGGTGTGATGAGGAGGAATACAGCACTACGGACGGTAAGAACGGTGACACGGATTTCTCCAGGCGATGTGGAAACCGCGCCGCGACAGCGGGATAAGCGCTGGTCACTCCCCCGTGTTCACAGAATTGCTACCAGGCCCAGCTCGTCCCGACGATCCCGGCACGGACGTCACGCGCCGCCAGCGTCACGGTGTGGTCGTCGCCCAGCCGCACCCGTTCCACCCGTCTGCGCGG
Source organism: Amycolatopsis sp. NPDC059021 (assembly GCF_042739895.1). NCBI lineage: Bacteria > Bacillati > Actinomycetota > Actinomycetes > Pseudonocardiales > Pseudonocardiaceae > Amycolatopsis > Amycolatopsis sp. NPDC059021. The sequence continues at coordinate 152,135 of NZ_JBHYIQ010000005.1, read as the reverse complement.
CGCCGCGAGATCACGTTGTTCGAAACGGAAAACGCTTTCCGGGGCATGGTGATCGAATCGCACCCGGCAGGTGTACAACGGGGTCGGCCGCGTCAGCCTCCGGTGATACCCCTCGACGGGACGGCCGCGCGGAAACACCAGTTCGTATTCCACGGCGGCCACTTCCCCGGCGGCCAGTTCCCGGTCGAAGACGAGTTCGCCGACCAGAAGGCCGTTGGCGTCGTCGGTCCGGACGCGTCCCACCCGGCAGCAGTGCACGGCGGCGAAGCGTGGCGCCCGCCTGGCGAGGTCTTCCGTCTGGTAGTACGTCATCATCCTCGTCACGCCGTCCACGGTGGCCTCGGCGACCAGCCGCACGCGCAGCAGGCGTTCCTGGCGCTCGCCGACCACGAGTTCGTCGTGCACGGACCAGAACCGCACCTGATCCTCCGGCGGCGACCGCAGCGCGATCGACACCGGCCGCACCGACGGCCACAACCTGCGCCGTTCCATCAGTGGTTCCCGCCGCTCCCGCGGTTCCCGTCGCTCCTCCCCCGGCCCGAGCAGCGAAGTCAACGTGCCGGACGGCAGGCCCAGCACCCGCTCGAGCTCGAACACCGCACGCAGCGAGGCCTCGCGTCCGGGCTTGGACCGGCCGTGCCGCCAGTACGCCAGCGCACTGCGCGACACCGGCACCCCACGGGAAGCCAGGTGCTCCCGGAGCCTGTCCAGGGTCAGCCCGGCGTCACTGATGGCGGCGTCCAGAGCGCTCGCGAAAGTCTCGTTCCGTCCCGGCACGAGACCACTGTCGCGCGCGCCGCCGTGGCGGACCAGCGCCATTCGTCGGATACCGGTGTCCGCGAGGGACCAGGACTTTCGTCGGTTCCGAAACGGTGCCCGGCTGATCATCCTGAAGAAGTGACTCGGTCGTCTCCTGGATCGTTCGCGGTCACGCTGGACGCCGCGATCGACGAATCCGGGCTGTCGCTTGATCGGCTCCGGCACCATCTCGCGGCACGCGGTGTGCGGCTCTCGCGCTCGGCGCTGTCCTATTGGCGACGCGGTCGATCCCAGCCGGAACGCGAGCAGTCGATGCTCGCCGTCACGCACCTAGAATCGGTGCTGGGACTCGCGGCGGGGACGCTGACGGCACAGCTCGGGCCGAAGGCGCCCCGGGGACGCTGGCTCGGCGAACCCGCCGACCGGATCGAACGCCGCCGGCTGTGGCCGCAATTGCGGGCGTTGTCCGGGGACCTGAGGCCACCACCGGACGGTCAGCTGTCGTTCTGGTCGATCCACGACCGCATGGTGCTCGACGAACAGGGCTGCGAAAGGGCACTGCGGGTCCGGATGGTCGCCGAAGCGGCCGTCGACGGCGTCGACCGCCTGATGACCTACTACCAGTCGGACTCACCCCTGACCGCCGACCCGTGTTACCGCTTCGTCCGTTCCGCGCGGCTCGGCCGGGTCTGCGTCGACCGGGTCACCGGCATGGTCGCCGGCGAACTGCGGCTGGCGCGCCCGCTCGCGAGGGGCGAGGTGACGGTCGTGGACTACGAAATCCGGTTCCTGCCCAGCACTCCCCTCGACCACTACCACCGCCGGTTCACCAGGCCGATCCCCGAATACGTCTGCCAGGTCCACTTCGGACAGCGGATTCCGGTCAATGTCCGCTCCTACGAGCAACGCTGCCCGGGCGGCCCCCGGCATCCCGGTGACGCGCTGACCGTCGGCGCCACGCACGTCGCCACGCTGGCCCTGCGCGACGCCCGCCCCGGCATCTGGGGCGTCTGCTGGCGGTGGGACGGCAATTCTGTGAACAACGAGCTCCGACCTGGGAATTCGTCGCAGGCCGCACGAATCGTCCACAAAGGTCTGGGCCAGACCTGATCTTCGACCTACGGTCACGGCGCACTCTCCCCTTCCCCATTCAGAAAGGGCCTCACCATGCGCCGACCGTCTCGTGCCGTGCTCACCCTCGCCGCCCTTTTCGCCTTCGCCGTCACCGGAACCACCACCGCGGCCGCCGCGCCTGCCGCGCAGCCGGTGTCGATGGCCGCCGAGTACGGAACCGTCCCGGCGTCCGCGACCGCGGGCACCATCGGCGACATCTACCCGGCGAAATGGCGCAACGTCCCGCAGGACTCGGTCATCGACGACTGGAACATGTACAACCGCGAGTGCGTCTCGTGGGCCGCGTTCACCATCGCCCGCCACGGCAAGAGCGCCGCGAACTACGGAGACGCGAAATACTGGGACGACAACGCCCGCAACAACGGATTCCGTGTCGACAACACTCCCACCGCGGGATCCATCGCCCAGACCGACAACGGCCGCTACGGCCACGTCGCGATCGTCGACAGCGTCCACGGCGACACGGTGACCGTGGAGGACTACAACTGGACCGGCGACGGTCACTACCTCGTCCACGACGTCAAGACCGCCGCCTTCCGCTACATCCACTTCTACGGCTGATTCCCGGCGCCTAACCCTCCGGGTAGAAGACGAACAGCGTGCAACCGGTGGTGGTCGCGGGCACGTGCCACGAGCCGGCCGGGGCGTGCAGGAACGTCCCGGCCGGGTAGTCGCGCGCGCCGTCGTTGAACGTGCCCGCGACCACGTAGACCTCCTCCGGGCCGGGCTCGTGGACGTCGCGGCGCGGCCACGACGTGCCCGGGTCCATCTCCAGTACGTGTGCCTGCGCGCCATTCGCACCTGTCCACAGTGTACGGAGCCGGATGCCGGGGAAGAGCTCACGGACGGGGGCATCCTGGACGGAGACGGCGGTGTAGCCCTCCTGGGCGAGAATCTCGGGGTGCATGCCACCACGATGCCGTGCGCCGAGCATCGCGGGACAGTGTCGGAAAAGACGCCATGGGATACTTTCTTGCCATGCATCGCGTGGTGGCTCTGGTACGTCCCGTGCAGTCGACGTTCGAACTCGGCTGCGCGGCCGAAGTGTTCGGCACCAGCAGGACGGAAGTGCCGCAGCACTACGAATTCGAGGTGTGCGCGGAGACACCGGGGCCGGTACCGACTTCCGCGGGCTACACGATGTCCGTGTCCCGTGGCCTGTCGGCGCTCGCCACCGCGGACACCGTGATCATCCCGGGCTGGGCGCCCGTGGAGGCCCCGCTTCCCGCCCGTGTACGCCGTGCGCTGCTGCGCGCCCATGCTCGCGGCGCACGGCTCGTCACGATCTGCTCCGGTGTGTTCGCGCTGGCCCGCACCGGGCTGCTGGACGGCCGTTCGGCGACCACGCACTGGGCGAACGCCGAGCGGTTACGGCAGGAGTTCCCCGAGGTGAGCGTGACGCCGGACGCGCTCTACGTCGACCACGGCGACGTCGCCACGAGCGCCGGAGCGGGCGCGGGTATCGACCTGTGCCTGCATCTCGTCCGCCAGGATCACGGTGCCGCGCACGCCGCGCTCCTCGCGCGGCACATGGTGATGCCGCCGCACCGCGACGGCGGCCAGGCACAGTACGTGCCGCCTCCGCCGGCGGCGGACGAGCTGGACGGCCTCCTCACGTGGGCGGGCGCGCGGCTCGGCACCCCGTTGTCGGTGGGTGACCTGGCCGCGCATCTCAACGTCTCGCCTCGCACACTCGCCCGGCGCTTCGCCTGCCGGCTCGGCACGAGCCCCGGCGCGTGGCTGCTGTCCCGCCGGGTGGCCGAGGCACGCGCCCTGCTCGAGAACACGGACCTGCCGGTGGACGCCATCGCCGCCCGCGTCGGACTCACCTCGGCGGTCAACCTGCGCCGTCGCTTCCACACGCTGGTGGGCACGACCCCTGGCGCCTACCGGCGGGCGTTCCGGGGCAGCGCCGCGGCCGGGTGAAGGCCGGTCATTCGCTCTGGGCCCACGCCGCCACCGGCAGCGACAGGTAGATCCCGAAGTCGCGCAGCCCGGTCGCGGCCGCGACGCTCTCGTGCAACCGGTCGACACGCTCCTGCCGGTCACGGGCCCGGCTCTCGAACCACTTGGACCGCACCTCGATCACCACGTCGAGACCGCTGCGGTCGAACGGCCCCAGACCACGGAACCGCAGTTCGACGTCCCCGGGCTGCAGATCGCCGTCGTAGGGCTCCTCCGGGCACTCGACAGCGAGGGAAACGAGGGGTGGCAAGGATTCCGCCAGTTCGCGGAGCAGGTCTTCGGGGACGTGGGGCGCGTAGGTGATCTCGACGAGTGGCACCTGCCCAGCTTAGGACGACCGCGCCGGGGCCGTCGGTGCCCCACGCCGGGCGCCTCACACCGGCCGTTGCCCGGGACTTCGTTCGGGTGTACCACGCTCAGGTGTTTTCTCCGCCGGCCTCCTGCTTCTCCCCCACACTCGGAACGGCCCGGTGTCGAGGCGCGGAGATCCGCGGGCAGCGGATCGTCGTGGTGACGAAAGGAAACTGCTGTGTCCGCATTTTCGCGGTATCCGCTCAGGTATCGGATCCCGGTTTTCTCCCGATGGTGGCGGATGGCCCTCGGCGCGCTGGTGGCCGTCCTCGTGGCCGCCGTGCCACAGGCCGCGTCGGCCGCGGTGTCCTCGCGGGAACCGCTGACCGACGCGCAATGGGCCGCGCACCTGCGTCTGGTCGACCAACGCATCGACCAGGAGATACACCAGGGACGCGAAACGGACGTACTGTTCACCATCGGCCATGATCGCGAACACTGGCTCCCTTCCCGGGCTCGTCTGCAACGCCAGGTGGCCGAAAAACTGTACGCACGGGGTTCGGCCGTTCCTTCCGCCGGAAAGGCGGTTCTCACCGGCGGCCTGCCCGGAGCGGGCAAGACGACGGTCCTCAACGACAATCCCTTCGTGCGGCCCCAGGACTATCTGGTGCTCAGCTCCGACGACGCGAAGGAACTCATGTGCGCCGGCGACATGATCCCGGCGGTCGACGGGCTCGCCCCGATGGAAGCCTCGGATCTGATCCAGCGGGAAGCCGCGCGGATCACCGAAATGGTCGCCGACCGTGCCCGGCGCGAGCGCCGCAATGTCATCTGGGACACCACGATGGCCTCGGTGCCCGCCATCGACAAGCGCGTCGCTCCCCTGCGGAAGGCGGGCTACACCGAGATTTCCGCGCTGTTCCTCGACCTTCCGATCGAGGTGAGCGTCCAGCGCATCGACCAGCGTCACCGCTCCGGCTACGAGCGCTATCGCAACGGCGAGCGCTGCGAGGGCCGCCACGTGCCGGCAAGCCTCGTCCGCCGCCAGGCCGATCCGGTCTGGAGTAGCCGGAACCGTGCGTCCTTCGAGGCGACCAAACACGAGTACGACCATTGGTACCTCTACGATTCCACCCGGCTGCCGCCCACCCTCGCGGCCCGCGGCTGAGCCCGCGGCATCTGTGTCAGGAAGACACCGGGAACGGGTGCTCCGCCACCGCGTCATCCAGAGAGCATCCGGCGCTGGTGTGGTAGACGAAGGCCGCGGACGTCAGAACTCCGCGGCGGCGTCCCCCTCGCTGCGAGCCAGCGCGGCGAGGGTGTCCAGCGCGTGCGCCAGGATTTCCCGTGGTGGAGCGGACAAGGCGAGGCGCACCGCGTTGGGCGCGTGCCCGGTCCCCACCGTGAAGGCCGCCGCCGGAGTGATCGCGATGCCGTGCCGGGCGGCCGCGGCGACGAACGTCTCGGCACGCCACGGCGCGGGCAGTTCCCACCAGCAGTGGTAGGCGCTGGAATCGGCACGGACGTCGAAACCGGCGAGGCGCTCGGCGAGCAGCCGCTGGCGCTGTGCGGCGTCTTCCCGTTTGTCCCGCGCGATCTCCGCCGCGGTGCCCTCGCTCATCCAGCGGGTCCCGGCTTCCAGCGCGAACCGCGACGCGACCCAGCCGCCGGAGCGCAACGCGGCGGCCACGCGCTCGTACAGCGCGGCGGGGGCGACGGCGAATCCCACGGTGAGACCCGGTGCGAGACGTTTGGACAGGCTGTCGACGAGGACAGTGCGTTCGGGAGCGTGTGCGGCTAGCGGCGCGGGCTCCTCGCGCAGGAAGGCGTAGATGCTGTCCTCGATCGCGTAGCAGTCCAACTCCCTGAGCACGCGAGCCACTTCGGCGCGACGCGATTCGGGCATCGTCACGCCGAGCGGGTTGTGCAGTGTGGGTTGCAGGTACACCGCACGCAACGGCGCCGCGGCGCGGATCGCGGACGGGCTCACGCCCTCGTCGTCCAGCTCGAGCGGGACCAGCGTGACGCCCAGCCGATCGGCCACCGCCTTCACCACCGGGTAGGTGATCGCCTCGACCCCGAGCCGCTCGCCGACGGGCACCAGTGCGGCGATGGCCCCCGCGATCGCCTGCCTGCCGCTGCCGGCGAACAACGGAGCCGGTGCTGTCCAGCCACTGCGCGACAACGTCGCGATGGCGGCTTCCCGGGCAGCGGGCGTGCCGACGACCTGCGAAGGGCGCAGCGCCTCCCCCATCGCGTCCGCGCGCAGGAGCCCGGTGAGGCCCTCGGCCAGCCGCGCCGGCTGACCGGGCAGCACGGGGAAGTTCAGCTCCAGATCGACGCGCGCGTCCGCCGGTTCGGCCAGTGCCGGCTCCACGCCGTCCTGACCGGCGCGGATGAACGTGCCCCTGCCGACCTCACCGACGGCCAGGCCACGCCGCACCAGTTCGCCGTACACCCTGGCCGCCGTGGAGTTCGCGATGCGATGCGTGCGGGCGAACCGGCGCTGCGGCGGCAGCCGGTCACCGGGAGCGAGGCGCCCAGCGGCGATGTCGGCCGCGATCGCGTCGGCGACGCTCCGGTAATCCGGCATGTCCACCTCATTGCTCCGAGTACATTGTTTTCATTGCACCGACATATTGCCCTCGATAGCGTGGTGACGTCAAGCCCGAGGAGGAGCATCGATGCACGTGAACGGCATCAATCTGGAGTACGACGAGCGCGGCGAGGGCGAGCCGATCCTGCTGATCCACGGCCACCCATTCGACCGCTCGATGTGGCGCCCGCAACTGGAGCACTTCGGCGCCCGCCACCGGGTGATCGCACCGGACCTGCGCGGCTACGGAGCCAGCACCGTGGTGCCCGGCAAGACACCGCTGGACGTGTTCGCCAAGGATCTCGCCGCACTGCTCGACGGCCTCGGCATCGAGCGCGTCGTCCTCGGGGGCCTGTCCATGGGCGGGCAGATCGTCCTGGAGTTCCACCGGCTCTTCCCCGGACGAGTGCGCGCGCTGGTGCTCGCGGACACGAGCGCCGAAGCGGAAACACCGGAGGGGGTACGGGCTCGCAACGCGATGGCCGATCGGCTGCTCCGGGAAGGAATGTCCGGCTACGCCGAGGAAGTGCGGTACAAGATGGTCAGCAGGGACAACCCCGCGACCGCCGAGCTGGTGGCAGGCATGATGCACGCCGCGCCACCGGAGGGCGCGGCGGCGGCCCTGCGCGGCAGGGCGGAGCGTCCGTCCTATGTGGACATGCTGGCCACGGTGCGGGTGCCGTCGCTGGTGGTGGTCGGCGAACAGGACGAGTTCACCCCGCTCGCCGACGCGCGCCTGCTGCACGACCGGATTCCCGGTTCCCGCCTGCTGGTCGTGCCGGGAGCCGCGCACATGCCGAACCTGGAGCGGCCGGACGTGTTCAACTCCGCGCTGGAAGAGCTGCTGGCGGAGGTGACGTCGTGAAGGTGGTCGTCACCGGCGCAAGCAGCGGTTTCGGCGCGGCGATCGCACGCCGCTTCGCCGCCGAAGGCGCGGAGGTCATCGGTGCCGCGCGGCGTACCGAGCGTCTGGCCACTTTGGACGGTGTCCGGCCGCTCGAACTGGACGTGCGGGATCGCGTAGCGGCGCAGCGGGCTCTCGCCGCACTGGACGACGTCGACGTGCTGGTGAACAACGCCGGATTGGCGCTGGGGCTGGAACCGGCGAACGCCGCGAGCCTCGACGACTGGGACCGGATGATCGACACGAACTGCAAGGGACTCGTGTACTGCACGCACGCGCTGCTTCCCGGCATGGTCGAACGCGGCCGGGGTCACGTGGTCACCATCGGCTCGGTGGCGGCGGGCTACGCCTATCCCGGCGCCAACGTGTACGGCGCCAGCAAGGCGTTCGCCCGCCAGTTCAGCCTCAACCTGCGCAGTGACCTGCACGGCACCGGCGTGCGGGTGACGTGTGTGGAGCCCGGATTGGCCGGGGGAACCGAATTCTCGGAAGTCCGCTTCCACGGCGACCGCGACCGGGCCCGTGAGGTCTACGAAGGGGTGCGACCGCTGACGCCCGAAGACATCGCGGAAGCGGTGTACTGGGTCGCCACCCAACCCGCGCACGTGAACGTCAATCTGCTCGAAGTCATGCCCGTCGCGCAGAGCCCCGCCGCTCCGCGGGTCCACCGGTCCTGACCCTCGGAAAACGCGGATGCGCGCTCCCGGCCGGGTCGGCGACGATGGGGCGATGGATCAGCTGCGGGAGATCGTCCGGTTGTTCGGTGGCCGCCCGGAAGTCCTCGGCGTCTACCTCCACGGATCCGCCGTGCTCGGCGGTCTGCGGCCCGCGAGCGACCTGGACGTCCTTGTTGTCTCACAACGGCGGATGGACGACCGGGAACGGCGTGCGCTCCTCGACGCGCTCCTCGGGATCTCCGGTTTCGAAGCGGGGTTGCGGCCGGTCGAGCTCACGGTCGTCGTGCAGTCCGACGTCCGTCCGTGGCGCTACCCGCCGGTCGGCGACTTTCTGTACGGCGAATGGCTGCGCGAGGACCTCGAAGCCGGTGAACCGCCGCAGCCGGAACCGATGCCGGATCTGGCGCTGGTGATCACGATGGCCCGGCGCGGTGATCGTCCCCTCGCCGGGCCGCCACCGGCGCGGGTGCTCGATCCGGTGCCGCGCGCCGATCTGGTGCGGGCCGGGATGGCGGGTCTCCCCGAACTGCTGGACACCGTGGACCACGACACCCGCAACGTGGTGCTCACCCTCGCGCGGATCTGGAGCACGCTGGCCTCGGGCGGGATCCGCTCGAAGGACGCGGCCGCGGACTGGGCACTGGCCCGGCTCCCGCCGGAGCATCGCGCGGTCCTGGCCCACGCCAAGGAGTTGTACCTCGGCAGCCGGTACTCGGAGGAAAGCTGGAGCGACGAGCTGACGGCGCGGGTGCGGCCACACGTCGCGTACGTGCACCGCGAGATCGAGCGGTTGTGGCGATCACGCGGTGAATCCGGAACCGTGGGCGAAACGGGTACTGTCGCTGCTCCGCCTGGCTGAGAACGCGCGCCGCGTGGCCCGGAATTGTCGGGGGTGTCGGGCATGCTGGTGGACGTGGACGACCGATACGAGGCCTACGACGATCCGCCGACGCTCTTCGCGGTGGATCGCACACCGCTGCGCACGTTCCGGCGCCGCATGCCGCCTCATCACCGGCGAGGGCCACTCCGCCCGGACGACCTGGCGGGCTGGGTGGCCCGGCACGCCGGTGGCGTCCGCGGCCGCGCCCCGTCCGGCACGGTGCACCGCATGCTCCCGGACGACTGGCTCCCCGCGTGCGGGGCCGGGCTGAACGGGTGGAACCCGGAGCAGCTCACCCCGGTCGACGAGCCGGTGAGCTGCGGGCGCTGCGAGGCACTCGTCGAGCAGGGAAGGCCGGGTGAGCAGCAGCTCGCGCTGTTCTGACTGTCCACACGCGACAGCCGGACGTCCCTGGCGCACCCCGGAGCGCGGCCCGATCTGGCGGACAGCCCGCGTCCCGTGAACCTCGGACCGGCGGGAATGGTGGGCGGGCGCCGGAAATCGTCGGTGGGCGAGGATAGAGTCCGGGGAGTGACCATCGACCTCGGACCGGTCCGCACCGGCACCGCGCCGGCCGGCGACCTGACCATCGGCTTTCGCGAGTTCGGCGACCCCGCGGGGCAGCCGGTCGTGCTGCTGCACGGTCTCGGCAGCAGTGCGGCGACCTGGGACACGTTCGCGGCCGCGCTCGCCGAGGCCGGCCGCCGGGCGATCGCCCTCGACGCCCGCGGGCACGGCGGCAGCTCGCGCCCGGGGAGCTACTCGCTGGAGCTGATGATCGGCGATGTGCTGGCGTTCCTCGACCACCGCGGGCTCGACGAGGTGGACCTCGTCGGGCACTCGATGGGCGGCAGCGTCGCACAGCTGTTCGCGGCAGGCCATCCCGGGCGGGTCCGGCGGCTGGTCGTCGAGGAAGCGGCCCCGCCACCGCACACGGCCCCGGCCGAACCCCCTCCCGAGCCACCCGCCGAACCACCGGCGCCGGTCGACTACGACTGGCGGCTGGTGGCCCCGCTGTTCCGCCGGTTCCGCACCCCCGACCCGGAATGGTGGGCGCGGCTCGCCGCGATCACCGCGCCCACCCTCGTCGTCGCGGGCGGTTCCACCAGCATCGTTTCCCAGGAACGGATCCGGCTGCTCGCGGACGTGATCCCGGACGCCCGGCTCGTCGAGATCGCCGCCGGGCATCGCGTGCACCGGGACGCGCCCGGCGCGTTCGCCGAAGCCGTCCTGCCGTTCTTGTCCTGAAACGAGTACACCCCGGCACGACGGCCGGGGTGTACTCGGACCGGATTCAGTTGAGGGTGACGCCGTAGGCGCTCAGCGCGTCGCCCACCGGCTGGAAGTAGGACGTCCCGCCGCCCTTGCCGGAGGTGATGCCGAGGCCGACACTGCCGGCGAACAGGCAGCCGCCCGAGTCGCCGGGGTTGACCAGCGCGCTGGTCTGGATCAGCCCGCGCACCGCGCCCTCGGCGTAGTTCACGGTCACGTTCAGGCGCTGCACCGAGCCCGTGGTGAGGTGCGTGGTGCTGCCGCTCTTGCTGATCCGCTGCCCGACCGTCGCCGCGGCCGACGAGCTGATCTTCTGGTTCGAGCCGTTCCACAGGGTGACCGCGCCGGGCGCGCTGCCGGTGGTGTTGCGGATCAGGCCGTAGTCCTTGCCGGGGAAGGTGGACCCCTGCGACGGGCCGACGTTCCACTGCGACACCGCACGCGTGCAGTGCCCGGCGTCGACGATGTAGTTCTGACCGCCCTTGTTGGTGTTGAAGCCGACCGAGCAGCGCGTGCCACCGCCGGTGATGGCCTCACCGTTGTAGATCGCGGTGTGCATCTCGCCCGCGACCCGTTCCACCCGCACCCGGTCGCCGAGCGACTCGGCGGCCTTCAGCAGCGCGTCGGTGCCCTTCGCCGCGTCGGCCACGGTCAGCACGACCTGGTTGGTCTTCGGGTCGAGGCCGATCGAGGTGTGCGTGACCGCGGGGAGCGCTTGCAGGGCGTCCTGCGCGGCGGCCAGCGCGGCGCTGGAGTGCTTGACCAGCCTTGCCTGCGCGCCCGTCGCGGTGACCTGGTCCGCGGCGGCCTGGTCGAGCACGTTGACCACCGGTTTCGCCGCGGCGTCGAGGTAACCGTCGGCGGCACGGGCGCCGAGCGAGGTCGTGACCTTCTGCAGGGTTTCGGCGCTCGCGGCCTGCGTGCGCAGCAGCTGCGTCGCGGCCGCCTCGGTGATCCCGGCCTCCGCGGCGAGATCCGCGACGGCGGCGCGCTGGACCGTGGGCGAATAGCCCTCGATGGTGGTCGCGGTGGCGGTGGCCGGGGCGACGAAGCAGATGGCCGCGCCCGCGGCTACCAAGGTGATGGCGGAGCGGGCGACGAGACGCCGCCCTGGAGACGTTGTGCGCATACCGGCAAACTCACTTTCGCGAGGGGAGGTCCGGCGCGAGGGATACCGCGCCGTTCACGCTGGCGTAGCCCGGACACGACACCGTGGCCGGGACCGGTGATCCGGTGCGCTCAAGGGTGATTCCTGCCGAGATGCGGTAGTAGCGACTTTCGTCGCGATCCGGGAAAAATAGGTACCCCCGATCCGGCTACCGCATTGTTCCCGCGCAGCAACCGGCCCGGCGGGGGCAGCGTCCCGCCCAGGTCCTCCGGCGGCGTTTTTACCGGTGTCCCTTCGGCTCCCGGCTGCTTGACTTGCCGGATGATCGACGGGAAGGACATGTTCACCGACCTCGGGCCGCTGATCGGCAGGCACCGGGTGGACAACCGGAAGCGGTGGGCCAACGCCGCCTGGGCGCTGGTGATCGCGGTCGCCAGCGGCTGGCTGGGGCTGTGGGCCCTGCTCGGGGGCGACGCCGGCAGCGCCGGCGGCCGCAAGGTGATCGGCGTGCTGCTCGGGCTCACCCTCGTCGCCGCGATCATCACGGTCTCCCAGGCGACCCGGGCGCTGCGCGGCGGGCGGGACGAGTTCGTCGAGGTGCGGGAGCACGGCGTGGTGCACGCCGGACGGCGACGGCTCGCGGGCTGGTCGTGGGATCGGGTCACCGCGATCACCGTCAAGGGCGGCGAAGCCCGGCACGCGCTCCAACGGCACCTGGGCACGGGGTACACCTGCGTGCTCCACTTCGCCGACGGCGAGCGGGTCCGGGTGGACGGGCTCACCGCCGACCACAGCGCGGTGGGCCGGACCGCGCTGGCGCGGTGCCCGGACGCGAAGCGGCTCACCGGTGAGGAGTGGCAGCGCGAGCGCGGCGGCTGGCTGCTGGCGGGCGCCGCCGCGTGCCTCGCCGCGATCGTCGCCGGGATCCTGTACCTCGTCACACATCCCGACAGCGAGGAGCGATACGTCGACCCGGACACCGGGATCTCCGGGGAACACCTCGTCCATGGCGTCTCCGAAGCCGGGATCGCCGTCATCGTGATCGGCGGTCTGGTGTGCCTGTGCGCCGCGGGCGGCTTCCTCACTTCCTACGTTCGGGGCAAAAGACTGCCGCGGTGAGCTTTTCCGATTCCCGGACCGCCGTCCGCCTGGCAAACTGCTCCCCCATGCGACACGGCGACCACGACGTCCACGCCTCTTCGCCGGAATGGGCGGACCTAGCCGAACGGGCCAGGGAAAGCGCCAAGTCGCACGGAGCATGGATCGCTGTCGGAACGACGCCAGACGCGCGGGTAGACGGGCCGCTGGCAGGAATTCCCTTGGCGGTCAAGGACAACATCGACGTCGCGGGGTTCGCCACCACCGCCGGTAGCCCGCTCTTCGACGGTTCCGTGGCCGAGGCGGACGCCGGAGTCGTCAGCGTCCTCAAGGAGGCGGGCGCGACGGTACTGGGAAAGACGAACCTCCACGAGCTCGCGTTCGGCATCACCAGCGACAACGCGTTCACCGGCCCGGTCCGCCACCCGCTGGATCCGTCGCTGTCGGCCGGTGGTTCCAGCGGGGGCAGCGCCGTCGCCGTCGCGCTGGGCATCGTGCCGATCGGCCTCGGCACCGACACCGGCGGGTCCGTCACCATCCCGTCGGCCTTCTGCGGGATCGTCGGGTTCCGGCCGTCCACGGGCCGCTACCCCGGCGGCGGGCTGGTGAACCTGTCGCACAGCCGGGACACTGTGGGCGTCCATGCCCGCACCGTGCACGACGTCCGGATGGTCGACGAGGTGATCACCGGGACCTCGGCACCGGGCGGGCCGCTCGCCGTGGCCGGTCTGCGGATCGGCGTGCTGCGCAACCGATTCCGCGACGTCGACCCCTCCGTCGCGGCCGCCGCGCACGCCGCGCTGGCCGCGCTCGAAGAAGCCGGTGCGAAGCTCGTCGACGTCGAGGGACGCGACGACCTCACGACGGCCATCGAGTCCGGGATCGAGATCGTCCGCTTCGAATGCGCGCGCCTGCTGCGGCAGCGGCTGGTGCTCACCGGGTCACCGCTGGCCACCTCCGGATTCGACGAGATCGCGTCGCACGTCGCCTCACCGGACGTCCGCGCGTTGATCGAGGGCTTGGCCTCCGCACCCGCGACCGCGGAGCGCTATGCCGCCGCGTGCGCTGCCCGCTGGCGCTTGCGCGCGGCCTACCGGGAAGCGTTCGAAGCCTCTGGCGCCGAGGCACTGCTCTGGCCCACCTGCCCCGTCCCGCCGTCTCGCATCGGCGAGAACGAGACGGTCGTGCTCAACGGGCGCACCCTGCCGCGCTTCCCGGCCGTCATCCGCAACACCGAGCCGGGCACCGTCGCCGGCCAGCCCGCGGTGACCGTGCCCGCGCCGGCCACCCCCGGCACGCTGCCGGTCGGGATGTGCCTCGAAGGCCGGATCTTCGAAGACGGCGAGCTGCTCCGGATCGCCACCGCCGTGGAAGCCGTGTTCGCCGCGGACCGGAGCGCGACAACGTACTGATCGCGCGAATTCCGGCGAAGTACTCTCGCCATCTGGGATGTCCTTTGTGGATGTCAGCCTGTGAAATTTCACAGTGCGGTCAAGGGAATTCGGCGCATCATCGCGTCCGTGAGGCCGTGAGCGCGGAAAATCCCGTGCTCAACGGACGTTCACGGCGATGTCCCCACAGGACAGTCCACCTGTACCAGCCGTGACGGAGCAGACACAAGGAGTTCCAGATCACAGGGCGCTTTCCCGCGACCGTCCGAATGCGAAGCGTAAATTTAGTTGTAGTGCACATCTACTTTCCGGTGTCAGTGCCGCCACCGGAACCCAGGAGGTCGAGACCCAAGGAGGGCTGAACGATGGCGAACAACGCCGGGGCCGACGAACGGGAAGCACGCCGGATCGCCGAGCTGTCCAAGACGGACCCGCAGGTCCGCGACGCTCAGCCGCTCGCGGGCGTCACCGAAGCGATCCACCGGCCGGGGCTTCCGCTCGCGGAGCTCGTGGCGACGGTGATGACCGGCTACGCCGACCGGCCCGCCCTCGGCGACCGCGCCGCGGAACTGGTCACCGATCCGGCCACCGGCCGGACCACCCGGCGCCTGCTGCCGCGGTTCGACACGGTGACCTACCGCGAGCTGTGGTTCCGGGTCGACGCGATCGCTGCCGAGTGGCAGCACGACCCCCACGCCCCCGTCCACGACGGCGATTTCGTGGCCACGCTGGGATTCACCAGCGCCGACTACGCCGCGCTCGACCTCGCGTGCATCCGGCTGGGCGCGGTGTCCGTCCCGCTCCAGGCCGGTGCCACCGCGGGTCACCTCAAGCCGATCATCGCCGAGACCGGCCCGCGCCTGCTCGCCACGAGCGTCGAAAACCTGGCCACCGCCGTCGAAGTGGTCGCGGGCAGTGAATCCGTGCGGCGGCTGATCGTCTTCGACTACCACCCGGAGGTCGACGACGAGCGCGAGGAGTTCGAGGCCGCCCGCGCCAGGCTCACCGAGCTGGGCAGCGCGATCGCGCTGGACTCGCTGGCCGACGTGCTGGAGCGCGGGAAAGCGCTGCCGCCCGCGGCGGAGTTCACCGACCCGGACGAAGACCGGTTGGCGCTGCTGATCTACACCTCCGGCAGCACCGGGACGCCCAAGGGCGCCATCTACACCGACCGGCTGGTCGTCGAGCTGTGGCGCGGCTTCTGGCCGGAACGGGCCGAGCTGCCGCTCATCGGCGTCAACTTCATGCCGATGAGCCATCTGGCCGGACGCGCGGTGCTGTTCGGCACCCTCGCCAAGGGTGGCACCTCGTACTTCGTCGCGAAGAGCGATCTGTCCACGCTGTTCGAGGACATCGGGCTCGTCCGGCCGACCGAGCTCATGCTGGTCCCCCGCATCTGCGACATGCTGTTCCAGCGCTTCCAGAGCGAGCTGGACGCGCGGGGCGCGGATCGCGCCGCACACGAGGACGAGGTGAAGGCCGAACTGCGGAAGAACTTCCTCGGCGGCCGGATCGCCTGGGCGGGCTTCGGATCCGCGCCGCTTTCGGCCGAGCTGACCGCGTTCATGGAGTCCATTTTGGACCTTCCATTGCACGATGCCTACGGCTCGACGGAGGCCGGTGGCGTCCTCTTCGACCGGAAGATCACGCAGGGGCGAGTGCTCGACTACAAGCTCATCGACGTCCCGGAACTGGGCTACTTCCACACCGACTCACCGCATCCGCGCGGCGAGCTGCTGCTCAAGTCGACCACCCTCGTGCCCGGCTACTTCAAGCGTCCCGACACCACCGCCGAGGTCTTCGACGAGGACGGCTACTACCACACCGGTGACATCATGGCGGAAGTCGCGCCGGGCGAACTCGTCTACGTCGATCGGCGCAAGAACGTGCTGAAGCTTTCGCAGGGCGAGTTCGTCGCCGCGTCACGGCTCGAAGCGCTGTTCGCCGCAAGCCCGGTGATCCGGCAGATCTACGTCTACGGCAGCAGCGAGCGCGCGTACCTGCTCGCGGTCGTCGTCCCCACCCCGGAGGCGCTCGAACGCGCCGGCGGCGTCACCGAGAAGGTGAAGACGCTGGTGAGCGAGTCCTTGCAGCGGATCGCCAAGGACGAAGACCTGAACTCCTACGAGATCCCGCGCGACTACCTCATCGAGACCGAGCCGTTCTCGCCGGAAAACGGCCTGCTGTCCGGGATCCGGAAACTGCTGCGGCCCCAGCTCAAGGCCCACTACGGCGAGCGGCTGGAGCAGCTGTACGCCGAGCTCGCCGACCGTGAAACCAGCGCGCTGCGCGAACTGCGCGCGACCGGGCGGGACAAGCCGGTGTTCGACACCGTCGCGCGGGCCGCCGCGGCGGTGCTCGGCTCGGCGCCCGGGGAACTCGGCCCGGACGTCCACTTCATGGACCTGGGCGGCGACTCCCTGTCCGCGTTGTCGTTTTCCACCCTGCTCAAGGAGATCTTCGGCGTCGAGGTGCCGGTGGGCGTCGTCATCAGCGCGGCCAACAACCTCGGCGCGCTGGCGGACTACGTCGAAAAGGCCCTCCAGCCGGGAGCGAAGCGGCCGACCTTCGCCACCGTCCACGGCGAGGGCAGCACCGAGGCCAGGGCCGCCGACCTCACGCTCGACAAGTTCATCGACGCGGACACCCTGGCCGGCGCGGCGGCGCTGCCCCGCCCGGACCGTCCTGTCCGGACAGTCCTGCTCACCGGCGCGAACGGCTACCTCGGCCGCTTCCTGTGCCTGGAATGGCTGGAACGGCTCGCGCCGGACGGCGGCAAGGTCATCTGTGTCGTCCGCGGCAGTACCGCGGAGGCCGCCCGCAAGCGGCTCGACGACGCGTTCGAGAGCGGCGATTCCGTGTTGCGGTCGCATTTCCAGGATCTGGCCGCCGAGCATCTCGAGGTGCTCGCCGGCGACATCAGCGAACCGGATCTCGGCCTCGACGAGCCGACGTGGCGGCGGCTGGCCGCCGACGTCGACCTGATCGTGCACCCGGCCGCGCTGGTGAACCACGTACTGCCCTACGACCAGCTGTTCGGCCCGAACGTCGTCGGCACGGCCGAACTGATCCGCCTGGCGCTCACCACAAAACCCAAGCCGGTCACGTACCTCTCGACCGTGGCCGTGATCGCGGCGCAGGCCTCGTCCGGCGACGAGGAGTCCGATATCCGCGTCACCAGTCCCGTTCGCGTCCTGGACGACAGCTACGCCAACGGCTACGCGACCAGCAAATGGGCGGGCGAAGTGCTGCTGCGCGAGGCCCACGAGCGGTACGGCCTGCCGGTGGCCGTGTTCCGGTCCGACATGATCCTAGCGCACAGCCGGTACACCGGTCAGCTCAACGTGCCGGACATGTTCACCCGGCTGCTGCTCAGCCTCGTCGTCACCGGCATCGCGCCGGGTTCGTTCTACCGGACCGCCGCACCCGCCCACTACGACGGCCTGCCCGCCGACTTCACCGCCGAGGCCATCGCCACGCTCGGCGCTGGGACCACCGAGGGCTACGAGACCTACAACGTGCTCAACCCACACGAGGACGGGATCTCGCTCGACACCTACGTCGACTGGCTGACCGCGGCCGGTTACCCGATCGAACGCGTCGACGACTACGACGAGTGGTTCACCCGCTTCGAGACGGCGATCCGCACCCTGCCGGAGAAGCAGAAGCAGCACTCGCTCCTGCCGCTCCTGCACGCGTTCGCCCAGCCCGCCGAACCCGTGGCGGGCAGCGGGATCCCGACCGCGCACTTCCGCGCCGCCGTGCGCGACGCCGAAGTGGGCGCGGACAAGGACATCCCGCATGTGACGGCGTCCTTGATCCGCAAGTACGCGGACGACCTCAAGCAGCTCCACCTGATCTGACCGGCGGCTTCCGGCCGGGCGGGCTGAAGGGGACTTTCCTCTCGTCGCATGCGAGGAAAGTCCCCTTCAGCTCATGCTGTGCGAGGAAAGTCCCCTTCAGCTCTCCGGCGCCGGGAGGACGCGGCCGCGCACCTCGCCGAAGCCGATCCGGGCGCCGTCCGAGCCTGGGGCGGTGGCCGAGATGACGACCTCGTCGCCGTCCTCCAGGAAGGTGCGTTCCTCACCGGCCACCCGGATCGGCTCCTTGCCGCCCCAGGTCAGCTCGATGAACGCGCCGCGCTGGGCCTTCTCCGGTCCGGAGATGGTGCCCGAGGCATACAGGTCGCCGGTCCGCGACGACGCACCGTTGACCGTCAGATGCGCCAGCATCTGGGCGGGTGACCAGTACATCGAGCGGTACGGCGGCCGGGAGACCTCTTGCCCGTTCCAGGAGACCGACAGGTCGATGTCCAGCCCCCACGGCTCGCTCTCCCGTAGGTACGGCAAGGGTTCCGGGTCCTGCACCGGAGTGGGCACGCGGGCGGCCTCCAGTGCGAGCAGCGGCACCACCCACGGCGAGATCGACGTCGCGAAGCTCTTGCCGAGGAACGGGCCCAGCGGCACGTACTCCCAGGCCTGGATGTCGCGGGCCGACCAGTCGTTGACCAGCACCGCGCCGAACACCCGCCGGGAGAACTCCGCGGCGGGCACGGCCGAACCCAGCGGCGAACCGGTGCCGACGATGAACCCCAGTTCGGCCTCGATGTCGAGGCGGCGGCACGCGCCGAACGTCGGCGCGCTCTCGCTCGGCGCCTTGCGCTGGCCGTTCGGGCGCACGATGTCCGTACCGGAGACCACGACCGTCCCCGCCCTGCCGTGATACCCCACAGGCAGGTGTTTCCAGTTGGGCAGCAACGGTTCGGCGTCCGGCCGGAACAGCCTGCCGAGGTTCGAGGCGTGGTGTTCGGAGGCGTAGAAGTCGACGTAGTCCGCGACCTCCACCGGCAGGTGCAGCCGCACCTCGCCCACCGGGTGCACGGCGCCGTCGGGCACATCCCCGGCGATCAGTTCGGTGATCCGGCGGCGCGTCTCGACCCAGAAGTCGTATCCCCGCGCCATGAACGCGTTCAGCGTCGGCCGCGCGAAGACGTCGTCGCCGAGCGCGACGGCGAGGTCGACGACGGAATCGCCGGCCCGCACGCCGACCCGTGGCTCCGCGCCGGGTGCGGAGAACACGCCGTAAGGCAGGTTTTCCTTGCCGAACAACGAATCCCGGGGGATTTCGATCCTGGTCACGCGGTCTCTCCCTCTTCCTCGGCCAGCTCGGCCGGTACCAGGCCGAGCGCCGCCAGCTCGGTGACGGGCTCGATGACACTGCAGGTGCCGAACGACCGGAACCGCTCGCGCACCGAACCATCCACAGTGGACACGCCGGCGGCGACCTTCTCGCTGTCCCGTTCGGCGAGCACGGCGACCAGCTCGGCGTCGCCGGCGCCGGACATCGCCGCCGCGGTGGCCAGCAGCAGGTTCAGGAACCCGTGCTGTTCGAAGCCGGTCTCCGGATCGGTGTTGCGGATCGCGTGGTGCAGCCCGGCGGTCGCCTTGAACGGCACCCCGGCGTCCACGACAGCGCGGATCGCGGCGGCCAGCTCGGCTTCGTCCGGATACAGGTCGGCGCGGACCCCGCCGGTGCGGAACTTGGCCTGACGGCCCGTTTCCGCGCAGGCCGCGATGAACTCCGCGCGGCGCTCGTCACGCGGGATCTCGACGAATACGGGCACTTCGCCCGCCGGGGCCAGCGCGCCGAAGAACTCCGCGGCGCTCATCCCCTCGGGCGCCGCGATTTCGAGGCCCTGGAGCCGGACAGGCAGTTCGGCGGCGGTGGTCATCACGCCGGGCAGCTGCGCGGGCCCGCCCGGCGCGGTCACCGCCAGCTCCAGCGGACCGGCCAGGAGCGCGCCCAGCCCGTCCAACGCGGGCGCGGCGAGGATGAGCGGGCCGACCAGCTCGGCGTAACGGGAACGCCGATGCCGGGCATGCGCGGGCACGGCCTCGGGCAGGGGCTTGAGTCCCGGTGGGAACACCGCCGCGTCGTCGAGCAACCCGGCAAAGACGCTCATCAGGCCGTTCCTTCCTCCGGTTCAGGGCGATGTAGTCAAGGTATTTACTACCTGAGGGGGACGCAAGGGTCCGAGGGTCCCCTCCTGCTCAGGTACGGCCGCGCACGTCGAACTGGTCTCGGTTGGCGATGAGCTTGTCCAGCAGCATGACCAGGATGCGCTGCTCGGCCTCGGTCAGCACGTTCGTCCATTCGTACTCGCGGCGGTTCTGCCGCTCGAACACCTCGACCATCTCGCGCTGTCCGCGCTCGGTCAGCGTCAGCAGCACCGAACGCCCGTCGCTCTCGCTCGGCGCCCGGTCCAGCAGTCCGTCCCCGACCAGGGGTTTGGCCAGGTTCGACACCGCGGCGCGGCTCATCCCGGTCAGTTCGGCGGCCTTCTTCGCCTCCAGCGGACCGGCGAGCCAGGTGACGAACAGCAGCCGGAACGCCGACCACGACCGGCCCCTCGGCCGGTGCACGCTCGCCTCCAGGTCGTAGGTGACGATGCTGGACGCCCGGTTGAGCGTCAGCAGCACCTCGGTGGCCAGCTGGTGCTCGAACCCGAACTCACCGGCGAGACGGCGGTGGGCGAGCTCGATGAACGACCAGAAGTCGAGCTCGCCCTCGGCCATGATCCCGCCTCACCGTCCGGACAAGTAGTCAACGTCTAAACTACCTGACACCGGCGTCTCGCGCGGACCGCGGGAGGCCTTGAGGAACGCGAGCATCACCGCGCAGACCACCAGGCAGCCGATCGGGAAGTAGAGCCCGACGGTCACGTTGTCGGCGGTCGCGTTCTTCCCGATCACGTACGGGCCGAAGAATCCGCCCAGCGCGGCGATCGAGTTGATCGCGGCCAGCCCCACCGCGGTGTGCTCCTTGGACAGGATCCGCGAGGCGAGCGCCCAGTACGGGGCCAGGTAGCCGAGCACGCCGACCGCGACCAGCGACAGGCAGATCAGCGCTGCCACCGGCGTGTGCCGGAACTGGATCGCCCCGAACAGCCCGATCGCGGCCAGCAGCATCATCGCGATGACGTGCCCGCGCCGCTCACCCGTCCGGTCGGAGTTGCGGGCGACGAGCAGCATGCCGAGCGCGCCGACCACCCACGGGATCACGCCGAGGAAGCCGATGTTGGTGGCCGAGTACGAGGAGTCCATCTGCTTGACGATCTGCGGCAGGAAGAACGTGAACCCGTACAGCCCGCACGCCGCGAAGAAGTTGGCGACGGCAAGGTGCAGCACCCGCCGGTCCTTCATGATCCGCAGCTGCCCGAGGAAGGTTTCCTTCTGCTCCGGCACGTAGTCCTTGTCGATCTCGCCCTGCAGCCACTTGCGCTCCTCACCCGAGAGGAACCGGGCCTGAGCGGGGGTGCTGGGCAGCAGGACCAGCACGAGGACGCCGATGAGCACCGCGGGCAGGCCCTGCAGGATGAAGACCCAGCGCCAGCCCGCCAGCCCGAACCAGTGCACGTGGTCCAGGATGACGCCGCCGGTGAGGCTGCCGAGGATCATGGCCAGCGGCTGGGCGAGCGCCAGCGTCGCGATCGCGCGGCCGCGTTCCTTGCCGCGGAACCACAAGGTCAGGTACAGCAGCAGCCCCGGATAGAGCCCGGCCTCGGCGACGCCGAGCACGATCCGCGCGATGTAGAGCTGCGGGACGTCCCGCACGAATCCGGTGACGGCGGTGACGATGCCCCAGCTGATCGCGATGCGGGCGAGCCACACCCGCGCGCCCAGCTTCTTCATGATCATGTTGCTCGGCACCTCGAAGACCACGTAGGCGAGGAAGAAGATCGCCGACGCGGTGCCGAACACGGCCGTGGTGATCGCCAGTTCGCGCTGCATGCCGAGCTGGGCGTAGCTGATGTTCGAGCGGTCCATGTAGTTGAACACGTACAGCAGGGCGACCAGCGGGAGGACGCGTCTGGTCACCTTGCGGACGGTCCGGCTGCCGATGTCGGTGTCCACGGTTGTCTCCTCGTCGTTGAGGCGGATGGTCATCGGGCGGGAAAGGCGTTCGTGGCGGCGATCCGGCCCATGGTGATGGCGTTGGCGACGGCGTTGCCGCCTCCGACGTAGCGCTCGCCGAGCACGCCCGCGCCCGCCTCCCCCGCCGCGAACAGGCCGGGGATGACGTCGCCGAGTTCGTCGCGGACCGCCCCGCGCGCGTCGATCTCCAGCCCGGCGTGGGTGCAGACCAGCTCGGCGGGCAGCGTCCGCGCCGCGTAGAACGGCGGTTCGCCGATCGGTTCCGGTGGCTCGGCCGATCCCTTGTTGGCCAGCGTGCGGTGCCGCAGGAATTCGGGATCGGTCCCGTGCGGCAGCTGCTCGTTCCACCGGCGCACGGTCGCGGTCAGCGCCGGAGCGGGAACGCCGATGTGCTCGGCCAGCTGCTCCAGGCTGTCGGCGCGGACAGTGCGCCCGGCCTCGGCCTCGCGCAGCACGGCGTCGGCGTCCCAATGCGCGTACCCGGCGGGCAGCGAAAGCCGGGCGCGCTCGTCGAAGACCGTCCACACTGGACCGTTCTGCGCGTCGATGATGCCGCTGGAGACCGCGTAGGAGGCGTCCTCGTCCATGAACCGGCGGCCGCGGGCGTTGACGAGGATCCGCGACTTCGGCGGGAAACCGGACTGCCAGTGGTGCAGCCGCTGGAAATACGCGGTCGGCAGCATCAGTCCCCAGCCGTCTCCGGCCACCGCCGCGCCGGCCTGTTCACCGAACCGCAGGTGATCGCCCCGGCTGCCCGGCGCGGCGACCACGAACAGGTCCTCGCCCGCCCGCAACGCCGTCGGGTAGTACCGCGCCAGGAGCGCGGGATCCTGGGCGAAACCACCGCTGGCCACCACGACGGCGCCGGCGCGCACCTCGACGTCGTCCGCCACCACACCCGTGACCCGGCCGTTCTCCGAGATCAGCCGGTCCACCCTGGTGTTCAGCACGATCTCGGCGCCGTGTTTCCTCGCCGCCTTCGCCAGCACTTGGACGATGCCGTAGCCCTGGTCCTTCGGCACGTGCCCGCGCCAGACGTCCTCGACACCGGCCTGGCACAGGCCCGGCATGTGCGCGTTGCCCGACACTCGCGCCGGGATCTCGACGCCGAGGCCGATCAGCCATTCCAGTGCCGGGCCCGCCTGCGCGCAGAACGCCGCCACCAGGCCGGGTTCGAGCATCCAGTGGTTGAGATCCATGTAGTGCTGGAAGAACTTCTCCGGCGAGTCCTCGATCCCCAGCCCGGCCTGAACGCTCGTGCCCGCCGCGGTGAACATCCCCGCGGACAGTTGCGTGGATCCGCCGAGTTCCGCCTCGGACTCGAACAGCAGCACCCGGGCGCCCCGTTCGGCGGCGGTGACCGCGGCGGCCAGTCCGGCTCCCCCGCCGCCGATCACGATGACGTCGTACTCGCTCACAGATTTCCTCCCGTGTCCGCGAGGATCCGGTGGTAGAGCCCGTTCGAGACGAGCCCTCCGTCCACGGTGACCTCACTGCCGGTCATGTAGCTCGAGCGATGCGAGAGCAGGAACAGCACGGCCTCCGTGACTTCCTCCGGACGCGCCATCCGCCCGGCGGGGACGCTGGCGAGCGCGGCGTCGACGAAGGTGTCCGATCCCGCCAGCAGCGCCGTTTCCACCAAACCGGGATGCACCGAGTTGACCCGGATTCCCCATTTCGCGAAGTTCCCGGCGGCGGATTTCGACAGCCCGGTCAGTCCCCATTTGCTCGACGAGTACGCGGGCGAGAAGTAGCCGATCTGGCCGGAGATCGAGGAGATGTTCACGATCGAGCCGCCGCCCGAGTCCCGCATCGGCTCCGCGACGGCCTTCATGCCGTAGAACGGGCCGGACAGGTTGACGCGCAGTACCCGCTCCCAGATTTCGTCGGTGGTGTCGAGGAATTCGAGCCGCCGCGAGATCCCGGCGTTGTTGACCAGCCCGCCGAGCGAGCCGTGGGCCGCGTGGATCTCGGTCACCACCCGTGCCCAGTCGGCCGGGTCGGTGACGTCGAGCCGGTGCGCGGACGCGGACCCGCCCGCCGCGATGATCTCGTCGGCCACCCCGCCGGCGTCCGCGACGTCGGCGAGACAGACGTGCGCACCGCGGGCCGCGAGCGCGCGGGCGTGCCCGGCGCCCATGCCCGCCGCGGCACCGGTGATCAGCACGACGTCCGGGTACTCGCCGTCAGACATGCCGTGAACCGCCATCGACGGCGATGCTGTGCCCGGTGACGTACCGGGCACTGTCCGACAACAGGAACAGCAGCGGGCCCGCGACCTCCTCCGGCGAGCCGAGCCGGTGCAGCGGCACGACGTCCAGCGCGTGCTGGAGCGCGGCCGGATCCTCCTTGACCCAGCGGGTCATCTCGGTGTCGACGTAGCCGGGCGCCAGCGCGTTGACCCGGATACCGCGGTCCCCGAACTCCACTGCCAGGGATTCGGTCAGGTGCGCGACCGCGGCCTTGGACGTGCAGTAGGCGCCGCGGCCCCGCCGCACCCGCACCGCGGAAACCGAGGACATGTTGACGATCGCGCCGCCGGGCTCCATATGCCGCGCGGCGGCCTGCGCGCCGAACAGCACACCCTCCACATTGACCGACAGGGTCGCGCCGATCTGTTCGGCGGAAATCTCGTCCGCGAGCGCGAACGGGAAGATTCCCGCGTTGTTGACCCAGAAATCGAGACGGCCGAACTGATCCAGCGCCAGCTGTGCCACCGCTTCGTGGTCGTCCGCCTTCGTGACGTCGGCGCGGGTGCCGACGACGCGGCCGGGCTTCTCGTGCACCGAACCGGCGGCCAGTTCGCGGTTCAGCTCCTC
Source organism: Amycolatopsis sp. NPDC059021 (assembly GCF_042739895.1). Lineage (NCBI taxonomy): Bacteria > Bacillati > Actinomycetota > Actinomycetes > Pseudonocardiales > Pseudonocardiaceae > Amycolatopsis > Amycolatopsis sp. NPDC059021. The sequence continues at coordinate 127,307 of NZ_JBHYIQ010000005.1, read as the reverse complement.
GGCGGTGGCCGTCATCCGCGCCTCGTCGATGTCGGCACCGACGACGTGGACGCCGCGGGTGGCCAGCGCCGCGGTGAACCGCGCGCCCATCCCCTGCGCCGCGCCGGTGACCACGGCGACTTTGCCCGGGAACTCCGGGTAGACGGCCGTCATCGACTCGTGCCGGGTTTCACTCATGCGCTGTTCTCCTGTTCGTCGTCACGACGCACGGTGCGGCGGCGGATCCGCCAGGCCCCGGCGCCGAGGACCAGTTCGTCGGTGATCGTGGTCTGGCGGACCAGCCGCGAAGGGCCGCCCGCGGGCGTGGCCACGATCTGCAGATAGGCGTAGGCGGTGGCCGTCCCCGGCCCGCCGGGCACCACGAAGACGTTCGTGACGACGTGCCGGACGACCTCGCCGGCTTGCCGGCCGCCCGCGAAGAACCGCTCGGCGAAGCGGGTCAGCTCCGCCGTGCCCGTCACGGGTGCCGGGTAACTCGGCGAGTGGAATTCGCCGTCCGCGGTGAACGTGCCCGCCCACGCGCGAGCGTGACCGTTGTCGATGAAATGGCTCTGCGCACCGTAAAGCTGGTGGACACGCGCGAGCGTCTCGGGATCGACGTCGACGACGGCGGTGTCGAACTTGGCTGGCACTACCTACCTCCGCGGCTGCACGTCTCGCCCGACGTGCTATTATAGCACGCATTGTGCGAACTTCGGAAACAGTAGGTCGGGTTCCGCGGGCCCGTCAAGAGGAGCGTGATGTCCGAAAACCCTGTCCAGCTCGACTCGGGTATGTCGAAAACCCTCCACAACGGACTGGAGATCCTCGAACTGCTCGTGACGCACCCGCGAGGACTGACGCTCACCGAGATCGCCGACGAGATCGGTGTCCACCGCACGGTCGCCCACCGGCTCGTGCGCACGCTGGAGGCGCACCGGCTGTGCCGCCGCGACCGGTTCAAGCGCATCTCGCTGGGCAACGGGCTGGTGCGGCTCGCCGAGCCGGTCGAACAGGATCTGCGCACCCTGGCCCGGCCGATCCTCGAAGAGCTGACGGAGCTGGCGCAGTCCACCGCGCATCTCGTGGTCCGCGAGAACGAGCGGCAGGTCCGGATGCTGATGATCGTCGAACCGCGGCAGGCGCGGATGCACGTCAGTTTCCGGCCGGGACAGATCGACCCGATCGACCGCGGCTCGGCGGGGCTGGCGATGCTGGCCGCCGCGCCCGCGGCGCCGGACGAACGGGACGAGATCACCCGGGCGCGCGGCCGGGGTTTCGCCGTGTCCTACGGGGAAATCGCACCCTCGGTCATCGGCATCTCCGCGACGGTCCCGCATCGCGACCCGGCCGGGGGAATCAGCATCGGCCTGTCGCTGTTCGAGGCACCGGACGAAGAACGCCTCGGCCGCGCCGTGGTCGACGCGGCGCAGCGGCTGGGCTCACTCCTGCGCTGACGCACATCAGGTCCGCTCGGCAAGGCCGATGCCGCCGCAGGAGTTCCCGGGGCGGCGTCTCCCGGCACACTCAGCTCACGCCCGGAGGGACGGCCAGTCGATGTCCTCGCCGCCGGCCCGCCGCACACGGCCGGAGATCCGGGCGATCGTCGTCGGGGTCCACGAGTGGACCGCGGCCGGGGAGCTCGCTCGGGTGGTCGATCTGGGAGACATCAGCGGTTCTTCCTTCACGGGACTGGTACGCGGTCGCGCCACGGGCGGTCAGAAGACGATGGTGCAGTGCGGCAGCGGTGTGTGGCCGAACGCGGCGTCGGCCACGGCGAGCAGCTCCGGGTCGCGGGCACGGACCCGGCCCGCGGCGGCCAGTGCGGCCAGGCTGGTGCCGCCCAGATAGACCGCGCCCAGCTCGGCCACGTCGAGGGCGAGGTCCGGTTCCCCCGATCCCCGTTCCACGACGGCCTTTCCCGACTCGTCGGCGACCAGCCGCCACAGCCCGGCATTGCCCGGCAGGAGCGCGTCGGTGACGGAAAAGGTGATGGACAGGGCGGTGCGATACCGCCTGAGCGCCAGTGCCCCGGGGACATCGGCCAGCCGGACCCACATCCCGTCCCGCACCGCCTGCTCGGCCGCGCGGGGATCGGCGAGCATGTGCAGCACCGGTTCGTCCGGTGTGGACAGTTCGAAATGGACGGACCCGCTGAGGTCGAGCCCGAGCACGTGACGCCAGAGCGCGGCGCGGACGGTGGTGTCCACGGCGGCCAGGTCCCGGATGTGCAGCTCGTGCCGCCGCCCCGCCGGCGTCACCTTCGGCACGACGCGATAGACGAGGTATCCGCCGTCGTGCAAGGCGAAGCGCAGGTCCGAAGGAGCCGCACCGCCGACCGGGTCCTCCAGCAAGAGCGTCCAATGCCCGTCGTCCCGGTGCAGCCAGCCGGCGTGGGATGGCGCGATCCGGTCGTGCAGCTCGCGGATCGCCGCCATCGCCCGCTGCCTCGGCAGTTCCCTGACCCGGCCCTCGGCGATCGGCACGCCGGGGCGCAGCCTCGCGCCGTGCCGGACGACGAGCGGGCCCTGCCAGGTGGCCGGGGCGTACCCGAAGCGCGTGTAGAGCGCGCCCTGCGACGGCCACAGCGCGCTGAGAACGGGCCCGTGTTCAGCGAGGTCCGCCAGCTGGTGCCGCACCAGGGTGGCGAAAACCCCGCGCCTGCGGTGGCTCGGTGACACCGCCACCGAGGTGACCGCGCTGACCTGCGCGACGATCCCGCCGGGCAGCGTCATCGGCCGGGTCGGCGCGGCGGCGACACCGACCAGCTCGGTGCCGTCGAAAACCCCGTAGTGCGCGCCAGGACGGGCATGGAAGGCCGCGCGCTCGCGCACCAGGCCCGCGGGCGGGATCTGCCCGAGGAACGCGTCGTTGAGCACGGTGAGATAGGCGTCCACCGCGCTCGTTTCCAGGCGGGTCACCCGCAGCTCGGTCACTTTCGCTCTCCTCGTCGAAGCGGAACGTTCAGTCCGCGGCCCGCGCGCCGGCGCGGTCCGCCCGGATGGTCAGCGCGGGCAGGAACGCCTGGGCCAGCGGGCCGATCGAGACCGCGTAGAGCACGGTGCCGACGCCGAAGGTCCCGCCGAGCAGCCAGCCCGCGACGACCACGGCCACTTCGAGCAGGGTCCGCACCAGCCGCACGGAACCACCGGTGCGCGCCACCAGGCCGGTCATCAGCCCGTCCCGCGGCCCCGGCCCGAGCCTCGCGCCGATGTAGCAGGCGGTGGCGACGCCGTTGAGCACGATGCCGCCCGCCATCACCGCCGAGCGCAGCACCAGGCCGTCCAGCTGCGGGACCAGCGCCAGGGTCAGGTCGACCGCCAGCGCGATGACGATCACGTTGGCCACCGTGCCGATCCCGGGCCGCTGCCGGAGCGGGATCCAGGCCAGCAGCACGATCACCGCGGTGATCGCGGTGATCACGCCGAAGCTGAGCGGCAGATGCTTGTGGAGACCTTCGTGCAGCACGTCCCACGGCGTGAGGCCGAGATGGGCCCGGACCAGCATCGCCATGCTGGCGCCATAGAGGGTCAGCCCGCCCAGCAGCTGCACGAGCCGCCGCACCGGGCTGACCCGGATCGTCAACGGTGAGAGGTCCGACGCCTCGCGCGCGGCCACGGCTCAGGCACCGTCCCCTGGCAGCGGCAGCGGGGCGCAGACCCGGGAGCCACGCGGGCGCATCACCGCGGACGCGCGGATGTCGGCGACGGTGAAACACCGGCGCAGCCAGCGATCCGTACCGTCGTAGCGTGGCCGGAAACCGGTCCGGCCGTGCACGGCCCGCCGGTTGTCCACGATCATCAGGTCCCCCGGTTCCAGCACCGTCCCGCGCAGTTCCGCCATCACCGCCGCGCGCAGCGCCAGCAGCGCGGCATCCGCGTCCTCGTCGAGGCTCTCGGTCGCGCCGAAGACGACCGAGACGTCCGGATCGGCCACCGGGCCGGTGAGGATCGCCGAGGCCGGGGCGTACCGCGCCGGTCCGCTGCCGGTGAACGAGGTGCTCAGCCGGGTGCGGAACCGCGGCTGCCGCAGGATGTCCACAGTGGACTCGTCGAGCGACGGCAGCACTCCGCGCATGCTGCCGACCACGGTGAGCCCGGCCAGTTCGTGGTCGCCCCGCAGGCAGTGCAGGGTGAGGAAGTCGGGGCGGAAGGGGTGGAAGGTGTCCTCGACGTGCAGTTCGAGCAGCGCGCTGTTGCTGTTCTCCTGCCGGGTTTCCGCTCCCTTCACCGGGATCGTGTCCTGGACGAGCCGTCCGGCCTTCTCGTCCGCGTAGGCGATCACCCCGCCGAGCACCGAGCTGATCGCGAGCTGGCCCAGCGTCGTCACCGGCAGTTCCCGCCAGTCCCGGGGCCCCATCCCGTCCGGCGGTGTCGGCGGCAGCGAAACGTCCACCGGCACCCGGCGCAGGATCAGCCCGCCGATGTCGTTGCCGTCGTCCCGGAAGGCGATCAGCTCACGCAGGATCCGGGGCGGCAGCGAGCGGCCCAGCGCCTCGGCGGCCGCGAGCAGCCCGGGGTGATCCAGCGGGAGGTCTTCGACCTCGTGGAGCAGCAACGCGATGCCGGTCAGCAGGGACGTCCTCTCGTCGTCGGAGAACTCCAGCACACACGTGCCGGGCAGCGGCGCGCAGCTCCAGTCGGCACGCTCGCTCAGTGCGGTGGTTCGGGCTTCGGTCACGACGGCACACTCCCCTTGTCTTGTCCGGTCTGGTTTTCTTCCTGTACTGACACGCGGATCCGCCGCAGGGCTCGTTCGGCCAGCGCGCCGGCCGACACCGCCGAAGTCCCGGTGGCGATCACGTACCCGATGCGGTCCTCGAACGAGTTCCGGCGTTCGTAGGCGGTACCGGTGCGCGGTGCGACACTCACCTCGGCCACCCCGGGAAGACCGCGGGCGTCCGCGACACCGTCGATCGCCCGGACGATCCCGTCACGACCGGGGATCACGAACCGGATGGCGGCGTGGCGCCGCAGCGTGGGAGTCACCTTCGGGGTACCGCCGGTGACCACTTCGAGCACGGCCGTGATCGGGTCGACCCCCGAAGCCAGCAGGACCAGCTGCGGGATCATCCCGCCGGCGGGGCGCGGATTCACCTCCACGACAACGGGTCCGTCCGGTCCGTACCGGAGTTCGGTGTGGGCCGCGACCGCTCCCGCGCCGAGTGCGGACAGCGCCCGGAGCGCCTCGCCGGCGATCAGGCCGGCGGTTTCGGCGGGCAGGGCGGCCGGGAAGTCGTGCCCGGTCTCGACGAAGTGGGGCTCGGGCCCGAGCAGGGTCGCGGTCACCCCGAGCACGTGGGTTCCCACGGTCTCCACGGAGAACTCCGCACCGGCCAGCTGCTGCTCGACCAGGACCATCGGGGCACCGGCCGGTGCGAGCAGGCGCTCCGCCCAGCTCCCGGCCTCCGCGGTGGTACGACAGGAGCGGACACCCGCCGAGCCCGTGCCGGTCACCGGCTTCACCACCACCGGCAGGCCGATCTCGGCGGCCGCGGCCGCCGCCTGCGCGGGGGACGCGCACACCCGGTACGCCGGGGTCCGTAGCCCCGCGGCCGCCATCGCCCGCCGCTGCTCCCCCTTGTCACGGCACCGTTCCACCGCGTCGGCGGATTCGCCGGGCAAGCCCAGCAACGCCGCCGCGCGGGCGGTCACCAGCACGGCGCGCTCGCTGCTGGTGGTGATCCCGCGACAGCCGTCGCCCGTCACCTCCCGCACCGCGGCGGCCACCGCGGCCGGGCTGCCGGTGTCCGTGACGACGTGGTCGACGCCGTCGGCTTCGAGGTAGCCATACCGCGCCGGATCGGCGCAGAGCAGCAACGGCCGCAGGCCCAGTTCGCGAACCCGGCGCGCGAAAATCCGGCCCGTGCCGGTGGTGTTGCTCTCCACCAGCGCCACCCAGCCGGCGGTCATGAGCCACTCCTCGCCGTCAGCGCGGCCACCGCCCGCGCGAGTTCCGTTTCGGCACCTGCCCATCCCCGGCGGAGTTCGCCGAGCCTGGCCACGTCCGCCGCCCACTTCCCCGCGGCCGCGCCGAACCCGGCGGCGAAGGACGCGGGCCCCGGCCCGCCGCCGTAGTCGCTGAGCTCGGTGACGCGGGAAACGGTGCAGGCGCGCAGTTCCCGATCGAGATCGGCGTCGCTCCCGCCGAGATCGCGGGCCCGCCGCGCGACCGCCGTGGCCAGCCGGTCACCGGACACCGGCCCGGCGGCGCAGACTTCCCGCACGGCCTCGCCCACGACGCGGTGCGCCGCGCGGAACGGCATCCCCCGCCGGGTGAGCCGGTTGGCGAGCGCGGTCGCCGTGGTGCCACCGGTGTCCGCCCGTTCGAGCATGTCCGCCCCGCGCGGCCGGGCGCGAGTCAGCACCAGCCGGAGCAGGACCAGCGCGTCCAGTGTCGTGGCGAGCCCGTCCCAGACCGGGCTCGTGCCCTCGGTCCCGGCCTCCACGGAGTTACCGAACGGGGTGCCGTGCATGGCGCCCGCGGCGGCGGTCCAGGCGGCCGCCACATGCGCGCTCTTGGCACGCACGTGTTCCAGCAGGAACGGATTGCGCTTCTGCGGCATCGCGGAACTCGATCCCACCAGTTCGTCGGGCAGCGACAGCAACGGGTTCTCCGCCGTGCACCACAGCAGCAGGTCGGTCGCGAGCCTGCTCGCCGTCACCGCCAGCGCACCCGCCGCGGCGAGCGCGCGCAGCACGTGATCGCGCGCCGCGACGGCGTCCACCGAGTTCGGCACCGGGCCGTCGAACCCGAGCAGCCGGGCGGTCACCGCGGCGTCGATCGGCAGATCGGACCCCCCGATGGCGCTCGCCCCCAGTGGACATTCCCGCAGTGATCCTTCGACGGCGAACAGGTCCTCGACATGCCGTCCCATCGCCGTGGCGGCCCCGAGCAGCCAGTGCCCATAGGTGATCGGTACCGCGGGCTGGTACTGGGTGTAGGCGGGCATCACCGTGGCGCGATGACGTCGTGCCGCCGACAGCAGCACCGCGGACGACCGGAGGGTTTCCCGGAGCAGCACGGCGATCCGCTCCCGCAACCGGAGCCGCAGGGTGGTCGCCTTGAGATCGTTACGGGAACGCCCCAGATGAAGCTTGCCGCCGTGCTCGATGCCGGTGACGCCGATCAGGTGCTCCTCGTAGAGCAGGTAGGCGCCGCGAGGTGCGTGCCGCCCGCGCAGCGGCGCGAACCCGTTGTCCCGCAACGCCTGGATGTGGGTGAGCAGGACCGCGGCGGTCGGCGCGCCGATCAGCCCCGCCCGCTCCAGCATGACCACGTGTGCGAGGTCCACTGTGGACGAATGACGCAGTTCGGTGTCCAGCTCCGCGTCGACGACATCGGCGAACACGATGGCGCGCGCGGTCGCCGACAACCCCCGCGCGAGCCGTCCGGTCCCTCCCGCCGGAGGTGTCATGCGCTCACCCGCCCAGATTGCCGGTGCTCCACGAGGCTGCGGCGATCCCACCGCAGCGCGGCCCAGCCCGAAGTCGTCGTGGTGACCGAGGAAAGCCAGCGCGGACCGTCCGGCACGGGAAGGCCGGCCAGGCCGCCGGCCCGCAGCCAGTCGTCGTCATACACCGTGTCGATGTAGCGGTGCCCTTCGTCCGGCAGCATCACCACCGTGGTCGCGTCGGGATGCTCCGCCGCCCACCAGCGCGCGACGCTCACCGCCGCCCCGCTGGTCGGTCCCATGAACAGCGCGTGCCCGCGGTGCAGTTCGCGGGTCGCGGCGTACGCCTGCCCCGCGCCGATCCAATGGACCTCGTCGAACACCGCGTGGTCCACGTTGGCGGGCAGGAGGCTGTTGCCCAGTCCCCGCAGCTGCCGCTCCCCGTCCGGCTGTCCGAAAAGGACACTGCCGTGGGTGTCCACGGCCACCGCGCGCAGGCCGGGAAACGCCGAGCGCAGGTGCCGGGCGGTACCGCACATCGACCCGCCCGAGCCGACCGGGCCGACGAGGCAGTCCACCCGGCCGAGCTGGTCGGCGAGGACCTCGGCCACCAGGTGGTAGGACGCGGGATTGCCCGGATTGCCGTACTGCTCGGGGCAGAAATGGTCCGGGGTGCTCGCGCGGATCTCCGCGAGCCTGGCGAGCCGGGCGCCCTGGACACCGCCCGGCTCCCCCGCCGAGGTGACGATCTCCACCCGCGCGCCGAGATCGGTCAGCCTGCGATGCAGCCGGACGTCGATCACCGGGTCCCCGACCAGGGTCAGCGGATTGCCGGTGAGCGCGCACTCCATCGCCAGTGCCAGCCCGAAGGTGCCCGAGGTGGTCTCGATCACCGCCGTGCCGGGCCCCAGCACGCCCGCTTCCCTTGCCTGGCGCAGGATGTGCCGGGCCGGTATCAGCTTCATCAGGAAGAACGCCGCGCCGAAGAGGTTCGGTCCCAGCCGCACCACCCGGGGGACCCGGTAGGTGTCGACGACGTCCGCCAGTGTCGCGGTGCTCATCGGGCCTCCTCCCGCTCCACCGGGCGGAACAGCGACACCGCGTGGAAACCCGCCTCCGACAACAGATCCGCGCAGTCCCGCGCCCTTCTCCCCGCGCCGGGATCCCGGTCGTCGAAGATGACCCCGGCGATCGTCCCGCTGTGCGCGACCTGCACCCCGAGCCCGCCGGTCCGCCCGGCGGCCGCCCGGATCCGGGCGAGACCGCGCTTGGGCAGGAACCGCTCGTTGATCCGTCCACTGTGGTCGGCGATCTCCGCCACCGCGGCCACGTCCTGGTCACGGCAGGCCGTGCGCAGCCCGTCCAGCAGGACGGGGAACAGCGCGGCCTCGGCATCCGAGTACTCCGCAGGCGGGAGCGCGAGGGTGTCGACACCACCGTCGCCCTCGGCCGTGTCGCATCCGACGACCAGGAGCGGCGGCAGTGCGGGCAGGTGCTCCAGCACTACGCCCTCGCGATGGGCGAACAGCACCGGCTGCCGCGCGATCATGGTGGAGTCGGCCGCGCCCTCGGCCGCGACCGCGATCTCGGCGACCTCCTCGTCGGCCAGGGTCGCCCGCAGGCTGTCGGCGACGGCGCGGATCGCCGCCGTCACGTCACTGGTCGAGGAACCGAGTCCCAGCCCCGGCCGCAGGTCGCTCTGCACCGTGAGCCTGCCGCCGACCGGCCCGCCCGTCAGCCGGCGCCCGGTGAGTTCGGCGGCCGCCGCGGCCTTGCCCCGCCATGACGGGACGACCGTGACGGCGGTGGCACCCGGCTCCTCGGGCTGGAAGACCGCCACGCTGCCGCGGCCGGGGCACGGCAGGGTCACCAGTGCCCGGACGGACCGGCCGCGATCCGCGCCGAAACACCCTTGCAGCAGTTCGCCGTGATGGGAGTGCGCCCGGCCGACTCCCAGCCGGTGGGACAGAAAGGAGTGGACGGTGTCGAGTCCTTGCGAAGCCACGATGGTTACCCCCCAGGGGAGCGTCGCTGTTGACAGGTGGGAAGTTCAGGCCAGGCTGCGGCCCACGATCTCGTGCGCGAAGGCCATGATCGTCCCTTGTGGACTGATCCCGGTCGCACCGGGCAGGACGCTGGCGTCGCACACGTAGAGATTCGAAAATCCGTGCGGCCTGCCGAGCTCGTCGCAGACCCCGCCGCGTTCCGGGAGCCCCATCCGGCAGGAGGCCATGGCGTGCACGGACACCATCTCCCACTGCCGCAGGTCGCCACGGGCCACCAGCTCGGTGGCCTCGCCGAGGTCGCGGACGGGCGCCGCCAGGGGAACGCCGGGGTAGAGCTCCACCGCGCCGCCGTCGAACAGCAGCCGCGCCGTCTCCCGCATGCCGAACCGCAGCAGGTCGCGGTCCCGCGCGGTCAGGCCGTGCCGGATCAGGCTCGTACCACCGGGAAGCGCGCGGACGGACGCCGTGCCTTCGACGCGGACCTGGGTCGTGAACACCCCGACCCGGTCGACGGCACCGAGCAGCCGGTTCACCGTCTCCGGCCCCTGCCCCACCAATGCCGCGGCGAGGCTGCCCGGCGAGAGGTTGGCGGGCATCACCAGCAGACCGCGGGACGAGAACTCCTGCAGCTGGGCGGTGAAGATGGTGCCAGCACGGGCCCGGATGTCCCGGTCGAACAGGGCGATCGTGCGCAGGTTCACGTGGAAGGCCAGCTCGCGCCCCGCCCGCCGCCGCTGAATGTCGCTGCGCTGCAACACCAGGGGGCTGCGGATCGCCCCGGCGGCCAGGTAGACGCTCTCCGGCCGGTAAACCACCTCCGCGCCGCCGGGCCGCGCCGCGACCACGGTGCGTACCCTGCCGCCCTCATGGCCCAGCCTGCGGACCCGGCAGTCGGGCACGACGTGCGCACCGGCGCGCTCCGCCGCGGGCAGATACGTCATCAGCATGCTCTGTTTCGCACCGGTCGGGCAGCCGGTGACGCACCGGTTGGAGTGCGTGCACCCGTTCACCGCCCGGCGCGCGTGCTTCCACGTCAGGCCGAGCCGGTCGGCCGCCGCGGCCAGCGCCCGCGAATCCTGGTTGCCCGCGCCGTGCCGCTGTTCCACCACGCCCAGCCGGTTCTCGATGCGGTCGTAGTGCCCGGCCAGCGCGGGACCGCGGTAACCGCCGATGCCCGACCGCTCGGCCCAGCCGTCGAGCAGCGCGTCCGGGGCACGCCAGAGCAACCCGCCGTTCACCACGGTGGTCCCGCCCACGCACCGGCCCTCGCCGAACGGGATGTTCGGCGACCCGTACATCGGCACGAGACCACCGCTGCGGTACATCCGCCGGAGGTTCTCCGCGGGGCTGGCCGCCGCGATCTCCCGCGTGCTGTACCGGCTGCCCTCCTCCAGCACGAGGACGTCCCGGCCGGCCTCGGCCAGGGTGGCGGCGGCCACGCTGCCGCCCGCCCCCGAGCCGATCACCAGCGCGTCACACGGGATCTCCCGGCGGCGCGGAGCCATCACTTCCTCCTCAAGGGACGGTTGCCGTCCAGCGCGCCGTAGAGGGCCAGCGTGGTGGTCACCCGGTAGACCTCGGCGATGACCGGCAGCCGCGTCCACCACGGGGCGCCCGTGCCGCCGGGCCCCGCCCAGCGGGACAGCAGGGCCGTCGCGCGCAGCGCGACCCCGAACGCGATCCGGTACGGGAGTTCGAGCGTCCGCAGGGTGGCCGCGACGTGGCCGACGGCGAGCCGCCTGCGGCCCTCGTCCCGCAGCGGCGGGAACTGCCGCGCCCAGAGCCCCGGCAACCCGCTGCGCTCGAGCACCCGCGTGCCCTGCCCGCCGATCGCGACGGTCACGACATCACCTTTTCCCGCACCAGTCCCGCCACGAGCGCGGTGAGCCCCTTGCCGAGTACGTCGTCGAGCGCCGACAGGAAACGCTCCACCTCTTCTTCGCCCGTGACCAGCGACGGCGAAACGATCAGGGCGATCTCGCGGTTGGAGCCGTAGAAACTCAGGATGTCGTGATCGCGGTAGAGGGCGCCGACCACCGCCGCGGTGACGATCTTGGACCGCACCTGCGGATCGCGGGCGAAGCTCGACGGCAGGCGCTTGAGTACCGCGTCGAGCGCCGTCGATCCCGCGCTGAGGAAGACTCCGTGCAGCGCGCCGACACCTTCGACCCGGTCGACCAGCTTCGGGTGCTTGGCCGCGATCGCGCGGAGGCCCCGCTCCAGCTGTTCGCCGATCGCGGTGGCACGGGCCGGGTAGTCGTCTTCGACCGTGATCGCGACGGCTTCGAGCGCGGTCGCCGCCTCCTCGCCGAACCCGAAGTACGTCGTGCTGTGCAGGGTCGCGTCCGACAGGTTGTCGTAGGCCTTGCGGAAGACCGGTTCCCGCGCGACGTAGCCGGAGATCGAGGATTTGCCGCCGCCGAACGACTTCGACGTCGTGAGGATGTCCGGCACCAGCCCGGGATAGCGCATGAAGTAGAACAGCGAACCGGTCTTTCCCCAGCCGGTGTACACCTCGTCGAAGATCAGGACGATGTCGCGCTCGTCGCACAACCGCCGTGCCTCGCGCAGGAAGTATTCCGGCGAGGCCCGCAGGCTGGACGCGCTGTACGGCTCGACGATCACGGCGTAGACGTCGCTGCCGGTGGCCGCCGTCTCGTGCCTGCTCAGCGCGAGACGCAGCGACTCGATGTCGCCGAAGGCGAACGAGTCGGTGCCGGGGATCTTCGGGTAGTGGAAGTGCAGCTCCGGGGAACCGGTCAGGCTGCCGGCGCCGAGCAGCTTGCCGTGGAAGGAGGTGTCGGCGTGCAGCACGGTGCCGCGGCGGCCCTCGTGGTACTTGTAGGCCATCTTCACCGCGCCCTCGACCGCCTCCGACCCCGAACTGGGGAAGTAGCCGATGTTCAGGTCGCCGGGGAGCAGTGCGGCGAGGTTGTGGGCGAGCGCGGCCGCGTACGGCGACAGGAAGTTCTTGTGCACCTCGAGCCTTTTGTGCTCCTGAAAGCGCTGCCGGGCCTTCAGGATCCTGGGGTGGTTGTGCCCGTGGTTGAGCACCCCGATGCCGCCGGTGAAGTCCAGGACACGGCGTCCGTCCTGGAGCCGGATCCAGCAGCCCTCCGCCGAGTCCACGAGATCACGGCCGAAGCCGAAGGTCCCGATCAGCGACACCTGGCTCTTGCTGATGTACCGCGCGTAGAGCTCGTGAAGTTCGGTGGTGTCCAGGCGCTCGGCCTGCTCCACGGTGATCAGCTCAGGCATGGGACGCTCCTGCGGGCTCGGCGGGGGAATGACGTGCTGGGGTGGTCCGGAGGTGGTCGGCGATCAGCTTCCCGGCCGACCTGCCGTGCCGGATCGCGTAGTTGGTACCGCGGTCCTCCGGGTAGATCTGGGCCATGCTCGACAGGTACAGGCCCGGCACCTCGGCCTGCATGGCAGGGATCAGGCGCGAGTACTCCGGCGTGATGACCGGCTGGGCGTGGTCGGCGCGCCACACGTGGAAGTCCTGGACCCACCGCTCCTGGAACCCGGGGAACATCTTCTTCAGGTGCGGGAGGCTGAACCGGAACACCTCCTCGTCCGGCATCCGGTAGAGGTCCGCGGACGTCGGCAGGTACTTCGACAGGTACACGACGTGCCTGCCGCCGTAGTTGCGGACGTCGTCGAGGTTCGTGTGCTCGATGACGCCGACGTAGGGGAACGACGGATCGGTGACGTTGAGCCAATAGGTGTCCGACAGCGGCCGGTCGTTCTCCAGGACCAGGCAGATGTTCGCCAGGTACCGGATCCGCCCGAGCTGCCGCCGCACGGCGTGCACCGCCGGATGTGCCCGCGACTCGTCGGTCAGCAGGCCCGCGACGATGCTCGGCGCCGCCGTGGCGAGCACCCGGTTGACCGCCAGATCGCCCTTCGAGGTGCGGACGCCCACGACACCGTTGTCGCTGCTCAGGATCTCCTGCACTTCGCAGCCGGTCACGATGCGCACGCCCAGTTCGCCGAGGCGGCGCTGCCAGGCCTCCAGCAGGGCGGAGCAGCCCCCATGCAGGTAGTAGAGAACCTCGCGGCCCGCCTTGTTCCTGCTCCCGCCGCGCAGGTTCAGCTTGGTCCACATCCAGGTCGCGCCCACCTCGGCGGCGTACTGCCCGAACTTGCCCTCCAGCAACGGCCGCCAGACCGTCTCGTACACGCGCCTGCCGCCGAGGCGGATCAGCCATTCCTCGGCGGTCATCGACTCCAGCTCGCGCCAGTGCCGGACCCGCTTCGCCTTGAGCGCCAGCAGCCCGAGCCGGATCCGGTCCAGCGGCGGCAGCGGCGCGAACCGGAGCACGTCCAGCGGGCGGGACAGCCGGTAGATGGAATTCGCGTAATACAGGCCGGTGCGGCTTTCGTGCTCGGTGACGATGTCCGCGATCCCCAGTTCCTCGCACAGCCCCGTGATCTCGCTGTCCGAGGAAAACCAGTGGTGGTAAAAGCGTTCGAGCATCCGGCCGCCGACGTCGAAACTCCCGCCGAGCCCGCCGACGGTGGGTTCGGCTTCGAACACCACCACCCGATGCCCCAGTTTCGCCAGTTCGTGTGCGGCCGCCAAGCCCGTGAAACCCGCCCCCACGACGGCGACGTCGGCCACATATCCCTCCAGCCCGGCGTCGCTATCCCGTTCCTTCACGAAACCCTCCGAATACCGTCGGCCAGTTCGGCCGACCGACGTTCCTGGTTCTGCATGACGTCTTCGACGATGTAGGGCGGGCGTCCCCGCACCTGTTCGTGCACTACCTGCAGGTACTCCGCGAGCACCCCGGTCAGCAGTGCCTGCAGCCCGAACTGCGCGGCGGCGCCGCTGAATTTCTGCCTGCGCCGCACGCTTTTGGCCGCCGCGGCGGCGGCGAGGCTCGCCAGGCCCACGGTCATCGGCAACCGCAAGGGCATCGACGAAGTACTGATGAGTCCTTGCCGCGAGAGCCGTATCATTTTCTTCAACGTATATTTCGTCTCACCCGCGGCGCGCGGCGCGCGGACGAATTCGACGACAGTTTCCGAAAGCCCGGTCCAGCTGATCACGCCGCGCAGGTAGAGCTGATTCTCCGGAAGGCTGATGATCGCGTCGACCGCCGCCCTGTCCAGGAGCCGGAAATCACCCGTGTCCAGCGCGACGGGATGATCGGCGACCTGCCACAGCGCGCGATAGAAGCAAAACGCCGTCCATTTCTTGAAAAGGCTTTCACCGTTTCTGGACAATCGCCGCCCGGTCACGATCCGCCAGCCGGCCCGCCATTGGGCGACCATCTCGACGATCACCTCGGGCGGATCCTGCAGATCGGCGTCGATCATCACGACCGCGTCACCCGCCGCCGCCTTCAAGCCGGCGAAAACCCCCGCCTGGTGGCCGAAATTCCGCCCGAACCGCACCACCCGAACCCGCGGGTCGCGCTCGACGATCCCGGCGAGCAACTCGGCCGTGGAATCGGTGCTGCCATCGTTGACATAGACGATCTCGTAGCCACAGCCGTCCAGCTCACGCAGCACGCAGGACAGCCGCGCATGCGTCTGCTCGATGACTTCCTCTTCGTTGAAGCAGGGGACGACGACACTGATCAGTGGCGCCCCCTGAAAAGGGGACCCCTCCTTGCCAGATTCCCGCTTGAGCAATTGTGCACCGCCTTTCATCGAGCACAAAAAGTCGCATCACGACTCTTCGCCCTAATGGAGGTTACGTGCGAAGGCAGGGATTCATGAAAGCCGACGGGCACCCCTGCCCGAGGACTCGCCCCGACCCGATCCCGGAATATCGCTCCGGATGCAAGAAACGTTTGACTCCCTCGGTTCCGAGGGTATACCGAACCGAGATCACACGCAAGAGTGCGAGCGTGAGCCCAGTCACGCGAAAAAAGCCCCCGCAATTAGTGCACATCGCACACGAACACAGAAGGAGTAGGGGGTCAACGCTGGGTATGATACCACTACGACATTAGAGCGAACAGCACCGCATTCGCGCACAGGCGCACGAAAATCAATCGACAAATAAATATGAGAGGCCGCGGCGAACCAGCGCATCCCGCGCAACGGAATTACCGCGAAGTTCACTCGCGCATACTGTGCCGTTCGTTACTAATCCGACCACAGTCACGGCGGAAACGGGTCTATACGAGCACACCGGTTGCGAACCGTCTCCGCCTACTTCTGGTCGGATTAGTAAAATGAACATAAAAAGCGGCGAGGCCGCGGCGCCGGAAATCCGGAAACGCTTCAGCGCCCTTCGGGCCGCTCGCCGGGGACGGAACGCGGGACAGTCCCGCGGTTGTCCCGTTCCTCGGCCCGGTGCCGGAAATCGCGGCGCGCCAGGTCCAGCAACACGCCGGAGGGGTTCATCGTCCGCAGTGTCCAGGCGTCGATCGCCCGCACCACCACCCGGAGCCGGGACACCCGGGCACCGTCAGCCGGATCCACCATCAGTCACGCCTCCTCGTCCTGTCGCCATCCCGGCCGCCCGCCCGCTTGATCCAGCAGACGAGCGCCAGACACGCCAGACCCAGCACCGCGAGCAGGATCGGCACCGAAACCACCGACGTCACCTCGATGCCCATGCCCAGCAATGGCGGGAAGACCACGCCGCCGACCATGGACGCGGCGAGCACGTAGGCACCGGCACGCTGCGCGTCCCGCGGCGCCAGCTGGTGCAACCAGGCCAGCCCGGTGGGAAAGGTCGGCGCGATGAACAGCCCGACACCGAAGTAGGTGAACGGGGCGAGCGCGGGAATCACCGACAGCGCCGCGCACACGAGCACCCCGGCCGAACTCCAGATCACGATGCCGGACGCCGGCCAGCGCGCCGCGACCGGGACGATGGCGAACCGGCCCAGCGTCATCGCCAGCCAGTAGGCCGCGGTCGCGGTCGTCGCCGTGCCGAGCGAGTAGCCGACGGCCTCCAGATGCGTGGGTTCCCAGCCGCCCACCCCGGATTCGAGCCCGATGTTCAGCACGTAGAAGACCACGAAGGCCGCCAACACACCGAAACTCCGCTTCTTGGCAACATCGGCGGCGGCCTCACTCGCCGGCTCGTCGCTTCCGGCGGACCGCTCACGGACGCCACCGATGCCGAGCAGCAGCAACGCGGTCAGGCCCGCCACGACGAGGAAAACCACCGGATAGTGCCGGGGCCCGATCCAGGCGATGACCGCGGGTGCCACGATCGACCCGATCCCGAACTGCGCGTTCAGCAGATTCAGCATCGCGGTGCCCCGCTTGCCGAATCCGATCGCGAACATGTGGTTCAGGCCGTAGTCGATACCGCCGAAGCCCACCCCGCCCACGAACGCGAAGAACAGGGCCACCGGCCAGGACCCGGCAAGGACGAAACCCGCGGCGCCGGCCGCCATCGCGACGTAGCAGGCGCCGAGCAGCAGCCGGCTGTGCACCCGTGCGTACCACCGCGAGAACACCAGCACGCCGAGCAGCGCCCCGACGAAATGCGCGCTGAGCGCCAGGCCCGCGCTGGCCGGGGTCAGCCCGAAATCCTCGCGGAGCCCGGGGATCGCCGGCCCGTACAACGCCTGCAAGGCACCGATCAGCACGAAGGCGGCGAACGCGGTGACCACCCCGCTCGTGGTGAACAGCCGCTCGGTCCGCGGGTGCGTCGCGATGGCGATGACGGCCTCCCATGTGAACGTTCACGTTACCGGTCACATGCAGTATGGCAGCTCACCCCGGGGAGTCAACACACGACCGGTCAGGTCGATCCGCCCACCACGAGTCTGGGCTGCAGGAGCACCTGCGACGTCGCCGTTTCCTCCGGCGGATTCGCGATCATCGCCTCGACCTGTTCCACGGCCAGCGCCCCGAGCCTGCGCGTGTCGATGTGCAGGGAAGTCAGCGTGGGCGTGACCAGCCCGCCGATCGCCAGGCCGTCGAAACCCAGGACCGCGCAGTCCCCGGGCACGCGCAGTCCCCGCGCCCGCAGGGCCCGCAGCGCGCCGATCGCCACGACGTCGTTGAACGCGAAGATCGCGGTCAGCTCCGGATCGCCGTCCACCAGGACATGCGTCGCGGCCGCCGCGCCGTCGAACGACTGGTCCGTCATCCGGATCCGGCCTTCCGCCGGCGGAATCCCGTGCTCGGTGAGCACCCGCACGAACGCCTCGCGCCTGCGATGCCGGTCGCAGGTGGTCGAGCAGTCCAGCATCCCGATCTCGGTGTGCCCCCGCTCCAGCAGATGCCCGATCCCCTGCCGCACGGCGTCTTCCACATCGATCTGCACCCCGCACGCCTGCGGTCCGTCGAGCTCGTTGTCCAGCGCCACTACCGGGACGTCCCATTCCCGGCCGGACGACGGCACGCCGGCGCTGGTGAAGTACCCCACCACGGCGTCGGCGGACCGGATCGTCGCCCGCAGCACCTCCCGCTCGTCGGACCGCCCCGTGGTGCGGATGGTGACCTGCCAGCCCCGCTCCCCCGCCGCGTCGAGGACCCCTTCGATCACCTCGGGGAAGAACGGGTTGGTCAGATCCGGGACCAGCAGGCCGATCGTCTTCACGTCCGGTTTCGCCAGTGCCCGCGCGTGGCGGCTCGGCCGGTACTTCAGGACGTTCGCGGCGTCGAGCACCCGCCGCCGGGTCTCCGGATCCACGTTCGGGCTGTCGTTGATCACCCGGGACACGGTCTGATGGGAGACCCCGACCATGTTCGCGACGTCGCGAATCGTGGCGGGACGGGAAGGGAGCACCATGCCGACATCGTAAGTCAGCGCGCTCCCCTGCCGCGGTCACTCGACGGTGAACCGCACCGAGCCGGTCAGCCTCCGGACCAGGTCACGCGCGGCTTCCGGAGTGTCCGCGCCGGCCGCCACCACGCCCGCCCGGTCACCGGACTGGTGTACCGGGCCGATCCGATCGCCGGGGGTGACGGTCAGTTCGGCGTGCAGCACGGCCGGATGCGCCCGCACCCGTTCCCAGCCCTCGATCCGCACCAGACGTCCGGGCGGCGGGGTGAGAAAGCCGACCGCTCCCGCGCGGGCCGGCTTCGGGCATTCCCTCGACGGCCTGCCGAGCAGATCGTCGAAGATCACGCCGAACAGTTCCAGCCCCGGAACGGCGTGGGCGAGCAGCCGGTGCAGCCAGTCCCCGCCGGGCCGGACGTGCACCTCGCCGAGCACGACTTCCCCGGCGTGCAGCCACAGTTCGACGTGGAAGACGCCGAAACGCAGCTCCAGCGCGGTGAGCGCGGCGGTCACCTGCCGCTCGATCTCGGCGGCGCACTCCCCCGGCAGAACCGCGGGGAGCAGATGACCGCTTTCGACGAAATGGGGCGGGGGCAGCTTTTCCTTCTCGGTCACCGCGAGCACGCGGGGCCTGCCGCCGAGGAACACGCCTTCCACGCTGAATTCGGGACCGGACACGAATTCCTCGACGAGGAACAGCTCGCGGTCCGGGAGTTCCGCCAGCGCGGCGGGGAGATCGGCGGGGGCCGACACCTTCCGCACGCCGATGCTGGCCATGCCGTCGCGCGGTTTGACCACCCATGGGCCGGTGGAGCACGCCAGGAATTCGGCCGCCTCGGCGGCGCCGGTACACAACCGCACGGCGGGCTGGCGGAATCCGGCCGCGGCGAGCGCCGTCCGGCAGGCGTCCTTGTTACGCACGCGGGAAACGGCTTCCGGCGAATTCCCCGGCGCACCGAACACCTGCGCGCATTCCGCGACCGCGGCCAGCACCGTGTCCCGCAGGCCCAGCACCGCGTCGAACCGGTCGCCCGCCGCGAGCCGGTCGCGCGCCCACCGCGCGCAGGCCACGGGGTCATCGGGATCCACAATGGACACCTCGTCGGCGAGCGCGGTGACCTCCCTCGTCCCGGCCAGCAGATCGGGGCGGCTGAGGATGTGGGTGCGGACGCCGCGGGCCCGTGCCTGGTTCAGCGCGTCGGACACGATGTCCCGGCTCGACGAGATGGGGCTCGCCCCGCCCACGAACAACAGGCGCATGGCCTTACCGCGCCAGCAGACGGCGCAGCCAGTCCAGCCGAGCACGCTGGGCGGTTTTCGAGACGACGGCGTCCGGCACCCATTCGTCGAAGCTGTGGAACGCGCCCGACCAGACGTGCAGTTCGGCCTCGCCGCCCGCCCGCCAGATCCGGCTCGCGTACTCGACGGCTTCGTCGCGCAGGGCCTCCACCGAACCGACGTCGATGAACGCGGGCGGGAGACCGGCCAGGTCGTCCGCCCTCGCCGGTGCAGTGTAAGGGGAAACGTCGCCGGTGCCCCGGCGCTCGCCCAGCAGCGCCGTCCAGCCCGCGAGGTCGGAGAGCCGGTCCCACAGGCCGACACCCTCCATCTGGAACGACGACGGCGTGTCACACCGGTCGTCGAGCATCGGGCACTGCAGCATCTGGCCCAGCAGCGCCGGCCCGCCCCGGTCGCGGGCCAGCAGGCTGACCCCGGCCGCGAGGCAGCCGCCCGCGCTGTTGCCGCTGATGACGATCCTGGCCGGGTCGAACCCCGGCTCGCCCGCGACCCATTCGAGCGCCGCGTAGCAGTCCTCCAGCGGTGCGGGATCGGGGTTTTCCGGCGCCAGCCGGTAATCCACCGCGACCACCGCGAGCTGGAGCTCCTGTGCCCGGTCGAGCTCGCCCGCCAGTTCGACCGTCCGGTTGTTGCCCGCCACCATGCCGCCGCCGTGGGTGTTGTAGAGCACCGGATGCGGCCCCGGCGTCGCGGTCGGGCGGCACACGAGCACGGGGACGTCCGGGGCGCCCGGCGGCCCCGGCACCCACAGTTCCCGGAGTTCGAACGCGCCGCCCCGCCGGATGTCCTCATCGGACAGACTGCCTGCCACGGTCCGCGCCCGGCGGTCGGCGATCAGCTCCGGGGTCAGCGGCCCGCCCAGATCCGCGAGAATGTCCCGCAGCGGTGCGGCCAGTTCGTGGTCGAGCGGCGGTGGCGGGCCGACGCGGGTGCCTTCGGAACCGGTGCGGGCGATCGTGCCGGTCATTCTGCTCCTGCCGGGTTCGACGCCGCGGCCAGCTGACGCTGGAGCAGGGCGTAGGGCGGGTTCGGGGTCAGATAGAAGTGATCGCCCGGCACGACGTGCTCGTCCAGGGCCGAGCTGGTCAGTTCCCGCCACGGCCTGCGATCGGCGTCGACGTCCTCATCGCCGAAGATCGTGGTGACCGGGCACTGCAGGACGGGTTCCATCGGATTCGGGTAGGCGTGGAACATCGCGCCGTCGCTGACGATGTAGGGCAACACCAGTTCCTGGAAGTACGGATCCGCCACCAGTTCCGCGTCGGTCCCGCCGAGTTCGACCAGCCGCTGGGCGACCGACTCGGGCGACTGATCCTCGTATTCGGCGGCGTCGGGCAGCGGGGCGTCGCGCGACCCGGAGGCGAACAGCCGTGCCGGGCCGCGCCCGAGTTCCTCCAGCCGCCGGGCGGTTTCGAGCGCGACGACCGCGCCGAGGCTGTGCCCGAACAGGGAAACGGGACGGTCGTCGCCGAGCGACACCACCGCGTCGGCGATGTCCGCGCCGAGCTGGATCAGATCCGTCGGCGGCTCCTCGGCGATCCGCTCCGCGCGGCCCGGGTAGCACACCGCGAACACCTCGATGCCGGGCAGGTTTCCGCCCCAGTCACGGAAGAACGACGCCGACCCGCCGGCATGGGGGAAACAGACGAGCCGGGCTTCCGCCTCCGGTCGTTCGACCGTGCGGTGCAGCCAGACCATCGCGTCCCCGGTCATCGGGCGGGCCCCTCGGCCGCGCGCTGCCTTCTGGCCCGCAGCATCCTGGCGCGGCGGGCCGCCGCCTGACGCTGCTCGGCCGACGCCCCCTCCGCTCCCTTGCCGCCCCCGCTGATCAGCTCCGCCTGCGCGGCGACCGTGGTGTGGCGGAACAACGTCACGACCGACGGCCGGGTGCCGGTGTGCTGTTCGAGGGCGTTCTGCAGCTGGAACAGGGTCAGTGAATGGCCGCCGAGGTCGAAGAAGTTGACGTCGACGGGCACGTCGGACAGCTGGAGGACCTCGGCCCAGGCCGCCGCCACCCTGGCGGGCATCCCGCCGGGTGCGGCGTGGCCGTTCCCGGCGGGGCCGGTCCGCCGCAGCACCTCGTCGGCCGCGGCGCGCAGCTTGACGCGGTCGAGTTTGCCGCTGAAGGTGACCGGCAGGGCGTCGAGCAGCTCGATCCGGCCGGGCAGGGCGGCGGGGCCCAGCCGGTCGGCCAGGTGCGCGCGGATCGATTCCGCGGTGACACCAGGGGAAACCACCGCGAAGGCCACCAGCCGGGTCACCCCGGAATCCGGCGACACCGCGCCCGCCTGTACGCCCGGCGCGCCGAGCAGGGCCGCCTCGACGGCGCCGAGTTCCACCCGGTGACCGCGGATCTTGACCTGGTGATCGCTCCGGCCGAGGAACTCCAAGGTGCCCTCGTCGGTCCAGCGAACCCGGTCACCGGTGCGGTACATGCGCGCGCCCTCCACGCCCGCGAACGGATCGCGGGTGAACGCGCGGGCGGTCGCCTCCGGACGGCCGAGATAGCCGAGGGCCACGCCCACGCCGCCGATGTACAGCTCGCCGGCCACTCCCCGCGGCTGCGGCCTGCCGTCCTCGTCGAGCACGTACAGGCGGGCGCCGGGCACCGGACCGCCGATGGAAACCGGGCCGGGGCGGTCGAACCGGCGGTAGCTCGCCCAGACGGTGGCTTCCGTCGGGCCGTATTCGTTGACCAGTGCGACGGAGTGGTCGTGCACGGCGAAATGCCGCTGTACCAACGCTTCCGGCAACGCCTCCCCCGCGACGATCACGGTGTCGAGACTCGACAGCCGCTCCGTCCCGGCTCGTTCGGCCGCGTCCAGCAGCACGCCGTACAGGGAGGGCACGCACAGGAGCCGGGTCACCCTGTGGGTGTGGACCAGCTCGACCAGCCGCGCCGGATCGCTGACCTCGTCGGGGCCCGCGACGACCAGCGTGCCGCCCGCGGTGAGCGTGCCCCACAGGCCCGCGACCGACGAGTCGAAGGCGAGCGGGGAAACCAGCAGGAACACGGGCTCGCCGGGGTAGACGTGCCGCCGGGCGGCCGTCGAGGCCGCGAGGGCCCCGTGATCGACCAGCACCCCTTTCGGCTCACCGGTGCTGCCCGAGGTGTAGATGACGTACGCGGGGTCGCCGATCCCGGCCACCGGCAGCGTCACGTCCGGCACCGGCTCGTCGTACTCGGCACGGACCCGGAGCACGTCGAGTTCGGCGAGACGGTACGCCGTGCCCGCGGAGACCACGGCGATCTCGGCGTTCGCGTCTTCCAGCACCGCGGCCACGCGGCGGCCCGGCTGGGCCAGGTCCACCGGGACGTAGGCCGCGCCTGCCCGCAGCACACCGAGCACGGCGGCGATCATCGCCACGGACGGCTCGACCAGCACGGCGACCCTGCTCCCGGGCTCGGCTCCCGCCGCGACCACCCGTGCCGCGACGCGCCCGGCCCACGCGTCGAGTTCCGCGTAGCTGACCGATTCCGAGCCGGACCGGACGGCGACGGCGTCCGGCGTGCGCCGCGCGAACTCCGCGGCCAGCTCGTGCACGGGCCGGGGATCGTGCTCCGGCGGCGGGGCGCAGCCCAGCGCCAGCACGTCGGCTGCCGGGCCGCCGGCACTGTGCCCGGTCTCGCGCAGCCGGTCAATCTGTTCCAACGAGAACATCACAACTCCTCCGGCGATCGTCGGATGCGGTGTTCGGGCCGGGTGCCGGGATGTGGTCACCCGGTGCTTCGGCCGGTTCCGCCTGTCTCAGGCTCTCGGCCAGCACGGCGATCTGACGGCCGAGGGTGCGGCCCGCCAGCATGGCCCGCAGCGGCACCCGCACTCCCAGTGCCTGGTGGACGCGCCGGGCGAGATGCGTGATCAGCAGCGAATCACCGCCCAGCGCGAAGAAGTCGGAATCCACGCCGACCTCCGTGGTACCGAGCAGCTCCCGCCACAGCGCGGTCAGCAGCTCGGCCGGATCGGACGGCGCGGCGGCCGGCGCCTCCGGTGCCGTTTCCTCGGCCACCACAGGCTTTCTGCCCATCTCGGGCGCCATCCACCGTGGCCCCGCGAACGGATAGGCCGGCAGCCGGATCCGCCGCCCGCCCGCGCACACGGACGTGATCGCGAGCGGTTGACCGCGGACCCACAACTCGCCGAGCGCGCCGAGCACCTCGCGTGCGGGGGCCTCAGTGCGCTGTGCGGACAACGGGACGGCGGACAGCCCCGCCGCCTCGGCCAGGCCCGACAACGCCCGCCCCGGCCCGGCCTCGATCAGCAGGGCACCGGGGAACCGCCGCGCGATCGCCGCGAGCCCGTCGCCGAACAGCACCGGGCGGCGGGCCTGCTCGACATAGGTGTCCGGGTCGAGCACCGCGCCGGGCTCCACCCAGTCGCCGGTGAGGTTCGACGCGAGCGGCAGCCGGGGACCGCCGAGCCCCACCGTCGACAATTCCCTTGCCAGCGCGGGCAAAGCGGGTTCGATCAGTCTGGTGTGGAACGCGTGGGACGTGTGCAGGATCTTCGCGTGGACACGATCACCGAGGAAGCGCCGGAAGGCGGCCACCTCCTCCGCCGAACCGGCCAGCACACAGCTGTCCGGTCCGTTGGCCGACGCGAGTTCCAGGTCGGCGCCCGCCTCGGCGGCCAGCGCCGACGCCGTTTCCCGGTCACAGCCGAGGGCGAGCATCGCGCCCGGCGGGCACTGGTGCATGGCGTGCCCGCGCGCGGCCACGAACCGGGCGGCGGCGGGAAGCTCGAAGATCCCGGCGAAGCACGCGGCGGTGATCTCGCCGAGGCTGTGTCCCGCCAGTGCGACCGGTTCGACGCCCAGCGCGGCCAGCGCCGTCGCGGCCGCGTATTCCACCGCGAACAGCGCGGGCTGGGCGAGATCGGTCGCCGCGAGTTCCGCGGCGGGGAATCCGGGATCGGACAACGCGGCGCGCACCCGGTCCGCGAGCGGCGACGCGAACGCGTCGAGACAGCGTTCCAGTGCTTCGGCGAATCCGGGCATCCCGGCGAAGGCCGTCGCCATCCCCGGCCGTTGCGTGCCTTGGCCGGGGAACAGGAACACCACCGGAGCGGCGCCCTCGGCGTCGCGCTCGCCGCGTACGACACCGGAGCCGCCGGTCAGCCGTTCCGCGAGTTCCACCGGATCCCGGCCGACGACCGCGAGCCGGTGGGCGAGTTCGGCCCGTCCCGCCGCCAGCGTGAACGAAACGTCGCTCGCGAGTGGCCGTTCGGCGGACAGGTGCGCGGCCAGCCGTTCGGCCGACCGCGTGAGCGCTCCCGCGTCGGCCGCGGAAAGAACCACGAGCCGGTCGACGTCGTCGGCGGTGTCACTCGCGGCGAGCACGGGTGCCTGTTCGAGGACGACATGGGCGTTCGTGCCACCGATACCGAACGAGCTCACCCCGGCCCGGCGCGGCTCCGGCCCGGACCACTTCTCGCGCTCCGCCGGCACGTACAGCGGCGAATCCGCGGACTCGAGCAAGGGGTTCAGCCGGGTGAAGCCGGCCACCGGCGGCACGATCCCGTCCCGCAGCACCAGCATCGTCTTGATGAGCGAGGCGAGCCCCGACGCGGAGTCGAGGTGCCCGATGTTCGCCTTGAGCGCCCCGACCGCCACCTGTCCCGGCGCGGCACCCATCCCAGAGAGGGCGGCGGAGGCCGCCGACCATTCGATGGGATCGCCGACCCTGGTGCCGGTGGCGTGGGCTTCGAGATAGCCGAGCGAACTCGCGTCGACGTCCGCCGCGGCGAGCGCGGCGCGGATCACCGCTTCCTGGCCGGCGACCGAAGGCGCGTAGTAGCCCACCTTCGCCATTCCGTCGTTGTTGACCGCCGAGCCGAGGATGACGCCGTGCGGCTGCGGGCCGTCCTCGAGGACGTCGGACAGGCGGCGCAGGACGACGGCGGCCACACCGGACCCCGCCACGACGCCGTCGGCGTTCTCGTCGAAGGGCCGGCAGTCGCCGGACGCCGACTGGATGCCACCGGGGACGTGCAGGTGCCCGCCCTGCGGGAAGTCGATGCCCGCCGCCACGACGACGGCCTGGTCGCAGTCGCCGTTCATCAGCGCCTGCCCGGCCAGGTGCAGCCCGACCAGGGAAGAGGAACACGCGGTCTGGACGCCGACGGCGAGGCCCGTGAGCCCGAGCTTGTAGGACACCAGGCTGGCGATGAAATCCGGGTCGGTGCCGTGGATGGCCTGATCGAGCGTCTGCGGGTCCAGCGGCCCGTTGGCCAGCATGGTGCGCAGGTAGCCGCTGCCGCTGCCGCTGGCGAACACCGCGGTCACCCGGTCGCCGCCGGGACGGCCCGCCCCCGCGTCCTCCATCGCCTGCCAGGCGACTTCGAGCATCAGCCGGTGCTGGGGATCCATCAGTTCGGCGTCACGGGCGCCCACCCGCAACGCGACGTTGTCGAAGCGGTCCGCGTCGGCCAGCCTGCCGCGGACGGGCACATAGTCGGGGTCGTCGGCCAGCTCCGCGGGCACCCCGGCTTCGAGCAGCTCCTCGCGGGTGAGCCGCGTGGTCAGCGTCCGCCCGTCGAGCAGCGCCGCCCACCACGTGGCCAGATCCGCGGCGCCGGGCATGCGCATCGCCATGCCGGTGACGGCCAGGTCCAAGGACCGGTCGCGGTCCATTCCCACCCCCTCGGCTCCCGCGTCCGGGCGATTCGCGCACGGATGCATGGCAAACAGATTGCCATCTGTTCCCAAGCAATGGCAACCTAGTTGGCATAAGTTGGCAACCACCTGCGGCGGGCCGCGTGCCGCACCGGCCGCCGTCCCCGCCACGAGGAGCCCCAGCCATGACGGACCCCGCCCGGCTCGCCGATCCCGCGTTGCACGCGGAGGAGGACCCCCACGCGGTGTGGCGCTGGATGCGCCGTCATTCGCCGGTGCACCGGCACGAAGCGACCGACCTCCCCGCGTTCTGGTCGCTGACGAGGTACGAGGACGTGCGTGCCGCCTATCGCGATCCGAAGGTGTTCAGCTCGGCGCGGGGTGTGCTGCTGCGCCCGGCGAAGCTCGGCGAGGACCCCGGTGCGGGAATGACGCTGGCGCTGACCGACCCGCCGCGGCACAAGGATCTCCGCGCCGTCGTCGCCGGCCTGTTCACCACCCGCGCCGTCCGGCAGCTGGAGGAGTACATGCGCACGGCCGTCCGGGCGATCCTCGCCGAGGTGGCCGAACTGGAGCGGTTCGACTTCGTGCACGACGTCGTCGGCCGCCTTTCCATGTACACGATCGGGCACATCATGGGGGTGCCCGCCGAGGACCACGAATCGCTCTACCGCTGGACCAACGAGGCGTTCGAAGCGGGGGTTTCCCTTGCCGCGCACCAGGAACTCATGCGGTACTTCATCGACCTGATGTACGCCAGGATGGCCGCCCCCGCCGACGACGTGGTGAGCCTGCTGGCCGGGGACACCGTCGAAGGCGAACTGCTGCCCGAGGAGGAGATCCTGCTCAACTGCGAGAACCTGGTCGGTGCCACGGAAAACGGGCGGCTCGCGCTCGCCGGCGGGATGGGGGCCTTCCTGGAGCACCCCGGCGAATGGGAGCGGCTGCGGGCCGACCGGGATCTGCTGCCCTCGGCCGTCGAAGAGATCCTGCGGTGGACGTCCAGCGCCGTCCACAGCATGCGTTCGGTGACCGAGCCGGTGGTCATCGGCGGCAGGCGGATCGAAGCGGGCGAGTGGGTCGTGCTGTGGGTGCCCTCGGCCAACCGCGACGAAGAGGTGTTCCCCGACGCCGATCGCTTCGACATCGGGCGGACGCCGAACCGCCATCTCGCGCTCGGCGGGGGCGAGCACTTCTGCCTCGGCAGCGTCCTGGCCAGGGCGCAGGCCCGCATCCTGTTCACCGAACTCCTCGACGCGCCACGCCGCGTCGAACAGACCGGCCCCGCCGCCAGGGTGCACTCGATCGCGGTGGGCGGACCCGAGACCCTGCCCGTGCGGTTTGCCTGACCGGGACCGAGAAAGGACACGAGATGGCGAAGCGGAACGTGCTGCTCATCGGCTGGCGCCCGGAAGCGGTGCGGGCGCTGCACACGCTCGGCGCCGAGGTCACCTGCGTGCTCTCCGCGGGCGAGGACCACGAGCGGGAAGGAGTGCTCGACGACGCGCACGTCGTGCCGGTACGGAATCCGGCCGACACCGAGTCCACGCTGGCCGGGCTGCAGCGCAGCGGGGTCTCCCCCGCTGCCTTCGACGTGGTCTGCAGCCAGTACGAATTCACCCTCGTCAACGCCTCCGTGCTCGGCGGTCCACTGGCCCCGCACCGCCCGGAGGACGCGTTGTTGTTGCGCGACAAGGATCTGCAGAAACGACGGATCCGGGCGGCAGGCATCCCGGTGGCGGATTCGGCCCTGGTGGTCCGGCCCGGCGACCTGGCCGCGTTCGACCAGCCGCGTGGCGTGCTCAAGCCGCTGGCGGAGTCCGGCACCCGCGGCGTGCAGGCCTGGCGCAGCCCGGCGGAGCGCGCCGGGCTGGCCCGCGAATTCGACGTCGCGGCGGGCCCGTGGCTGGCCGAGGAATGGATCGACGGCCCCGAACTCCATCTCGACGGCATCGTGCGGGACGGCCGTGTGCTGTTCATCTCCGTCGGCCGCTATCTGGACAACGTGCTGGCGATCCGGCAGGGCGGCATCGTCGCGACCGTGGTGCAGCATCCGTCGGTGTGCGAAAAGCTCTACGACCGCTGCCGCGAACTCGCCGAAAGCTGTATGGCCGCGCTGCGCCACCGCGACGGCGTGTTCCACTTGGAGGTCTTCGAAAACGGCGACCGGCTGGTGTTCGGCGAATGCGGCGGCCGGATCCCCGGCGGGTCGTTCGACGAGATGATCCGCCGCCAGCACGGGGTGGACCTGCACGACGAATGGGCGCGGGCGGTGCTGGAACTGGACTCGGCCGCCGTTCCCGAGGTCGCGGACGGCTGGTACGGCGACCTGTTCCTGGCTACCGGGCCGGGTGTGCTGCGGTCCTGTCCCGGCGAAGCGGAAATCCTCGCGCAACCCGGTGTCCGGCACGTGGTGCTGCGCGCACGGCTCGGCGACACGCTCTCCGACGCCGCGGCCGCCTCCAACGTCAACGCGGGTTCCGCCGTGGTCGAAGGAATCGACGAGCACGACGCCGCGGACCGGATCCGGCGGCTCGCCTCGTGGTTCTCCGCCGAGGCCGTGCTCACTCCCGCCTAGTCCCGCCGGCGGCCCGGCGGTTCCGGCGCGCCGAGACGACCAGCAGCGCGCCGACCCCGGCCAAGGTCGGCCAGGCGAGCAGATGCCAGTAGAGCCAGGCTTCACCACGAAGCCGGAGCCACAGGAAGAGACTGCCGCCCGCGAGCGAGCCCAGTGCCTCGCCCGTGGTCCAGCAGATCTGCCGGAGATTGAAGGACTCCAGGCTGGACTCGATCGGCAGACCGGCGAACGCCGTGCTCACCATCGGGGCGAACAGCATCTCCGCCGAGGAGAACACCACCACCGCGAGCGCGGCCCCGGCCAGCACCGGCAGGCCCGCCCCCAGCAGCAGCATCGCCACCCCGAAGACCACGGTCCCCGCGCCGAGCACGGCGAACGGCCTGACCCCCGCCTTCAGCAGCCGGGTGACCACCCTGGTCACACCGGCCTGCAGCAGCACGATCAGGACCGCGGGCGCGGCGAGCAGAGCCGCGCGCAGCACCACCGAGTCGAACGATCCGGCCACGAAAAGCGCGAAGGCGGAGAAGAACTGGGCGTACACGAACGCGCCCACCACGCACACCACCAGCACCCGTACGGTTTCCGCGCTGCGCAGGGCCCGGCCGAGCACGGCCCGGCTCACCGGCCACCGGCCACTCGTGGGCGGCGGATACTCCCGCGACGGCAGGGCGAAGAACAGCGTCGCGGCGCCGCCGGTGTAACACAGGGAAACGAGGGCGAGCAGCAGCCGCGGGTCGACGGCGAAGGTCAGGCTCGCGACCAGCGGGCCCACCGCGGCCGCGGCGTTCACCGCGATCTGCAGCAGGGAATAGATCCGGTTGCGGCCGATGTCGTCCGGCACCAGTTCGGCGATGAACACCCTCGACAGGACAAAGTGGACACTCACGCCGAGGCCCGCCAGCACGAGCAGCCCGCACAGCACCCAGCCCGCCCGGACGTAGGGCAGCAGCCCGAACGCGACGGCCGAGAGCAGCGCGCTGCCCGCCATACCGTGCAGATAGCTCAACCGGGGCAGCCATCGGTTGAGCAGCAGGGCGGAAAGACCCGCCGAAGCCGTGTAGCAGAACAGCCCCACGCCGACCAGCGCCGTGCTCTGCGGCTCTCCCCGCGACGCCAGCATGACGCCCAGCACCGGGAAGAGACTGAACAGCCCGAGCGCGACCAGCAGCTGATCCACCGCCAGAACGGTGCGTATCCGCAGACCCCCTGGGGGAACCGCGTCATCCCGGAGCACCGACCGCCGACCGATTCCACCCAGCATGGCAAAAATGTTGCCATGCTGTGCCAAGCTATGCAAACAGCTTGTCTTCGCCGGAGGAGCGACCGGGTCCGGGAACCGAGGGACGCCCTGGGTGCACTCAACGCACCCAGGGACGCCCCTGGTGCACCCGACGCACCCAGGGACGCCCTTGTCACACCCGGGCCGGCGCGGTGAAGGACACCTTCGGCGCACCAGCGGTGGTGAAGGCGCCCTTCACCACGTCCGGCAGCGCCACAGCACCTTCCCGTCGACTGTCCTTTGCGGACAGCCGGGGTCAGAGGAACTGGCCGCTGGCGAGGTAGGGGCGTGGATCCGCCATGCCCCGGACCGCGAGATAGCCCTCCTGCCCGATGTCGAGCCGGGCGGCGAGGCCGACGTCGACGGCCCAGTGGTTGGCCGCGGTGATGCAGTTGACCAGGGTCTCGCCCTTCGCCGAGGCCAGCGCCTCCCACAACAGGTCGCTAGCGGTCTCGGTGTCTTCCGCGGCCAGCAGCGCCGCGCGCCCCGCGTCGTCGATGTAGACGTAGCCACGCCGGTTTTCGGACTTGGCGACGACGAGCCGCATGGTGTTCAGCAGGTAACCGTGGTCCGGCCCGTGGCCCGCGCCGCGCAGCTTCGTGTCCAGCCGGTCCATCCAGGCGAAGTCGTCGGCCGTCCCGTCGCGGAGGCCACCGATCGCGGGCAGGGTCGACCGGTCCACGGTGCCGACCATCCGCAGCTGCGGGTGCAGGGTGAAGCCCGCGAGCCGGTAGCGGCGGGTCGCGCCGGGGTGCACGGTGGAGGAGAACATGCCCTGGCGGCCGTCGGCGTAGGCCAGGACGGCGTCCATCAGCCGCTTGCCGATGCCACCGCCCTGCCTGTCCGGCAGCACGCCGTAGGTGGCCAGATACCAGAACCGGCCACGGTTCTGGGAGATGGCGAACCCGACGATCGCGCCGTCGTCCTCGGCGACCCAGCAGCCGGCCGGATCGACGTCGAGGTAGTACCGCATCCGCGCGATCCACTTCTCCGCCCCGGCGGCGTCACGCGGCTGCGGCTCCGGCTCGCTGACCCTCCTGGAGAGCTGATCGGCCACGTAGAACGTCTCCGACGACGTGCGTTCCGCGCGGGCGAGATCCGCGACGGCCATCGGCCTGACCACGACATGATCCATTCGCCCATCGTACAAAGACTTGCCAGGCGCGCGCATCCGTTCCGCGGGCCCGGCGCGGCGGGATTGCCACGTTGGCAAGTCGCTCCCCTCACCCGGCAGGGACGTCACCCGACACCGCCCGCGCCCCGCCGCGCTCGGCCAGGCCACTGGCCAGCACGATGACGACGGAGATCACCCCGCCACCGAGAATCGCGACCGTCGGCGAGGCATGCGCCATCACCAGCGCCGCCGTCACCGCCACGATGCTGTAGCCGACGCCGGTCGTGGCGTACATGATCGCGTAGCCCGCGGTGTGCGCCGCCGCCGGGAGACGCCGCCGCAGTGACAGGTTCCTGGTCACCAGGACACAGGACTGGAAGATCCCGCCCACGGCCAGGGTCGCCCCGATGGCCACGACCCCGGGCAGCACCGCGACGAGGCTGATGGCCGTGATCGTGATCAGCAGGACCACGAATCCCTGCGCGCGCACGGTGCCCGGCCACGTGCGCCTGCCGTAGAGGAAGCCGCCGACCACGCTGCCGACCCAGAACACCACCAGCAACGGCGCGACCGTCGCCACCGGGATGCCCTTGGACTCCAGCAGCGCGGGCAGCACCAGCTCCATTGTGGACACCATCGCCATCGACGCGGCGGCAGTGAGGTAGATCGGCCACGCCGAAACGAGCGTCCGGGCCCGGGATCCGGTGTGCTGCGCGGATTCGGCGTCGTCGGTCACGGTCAGCTCCGGCAGGAGGAAAACCAGGGCGACCGCGGCGACGTCCAGCACCGCGCCCAGCGCCATGGGCACGCCGGGGCCGGCCTGGAGGGCGAGCACCGCCACCAGTGCCGGAGCCGCCGCCCACACCAGGCCGTTGAGCACCGCCTCGGCGCTGAGCACCTTCGGCGCGTCGCGCTCGGGCACCAGGTTCGTCAGCAGCGCGCGCATCCCGCCGGGCGACGCCGCCGGGCCGAAGCCGGAAAGGAACGTGACGGCGAACAGCAGCCACGTGGGCAGGCTCTGGCCGAAACCGAGCACGGCGTAGGACACCGCGCCGAGACCGAGCCCGCACCCGAGGTGGATCCTGGCGTGGCGCGGTGAGAACCACATCCCCAGCAACGGCGCCCCGACGACCTCGGCGATGACCCAGACCGCGGCGAGTGTCGCGCCCAGCGTGTACCCGCCGGGGAGTTCGCGGGCGAGGAAGACGAACGCGAGCGGTGCCATCGCGATCGGCAGTTTGTTCGCCAGCGCGGCGAGTCCCCAGACCAGGACCTCCCGGGTGGCGATGCTCCGGTAGCCGACCGTCGCCGTGTCACTCATGAAACGTCGTGTTCCTTCCCCTTGATCCGTCCCGGCCGGCCGACGCGGTTCAGTCCGGGAACACCCTCAGCAGCTCTCGCTCCAGTATCTCGGCGCTCGCGACGTCCTCGCCGATCACGCACGCTTCCCCGCCCGTACCGTCCGGCCGCGTGCCGGACACCGCGATCACCACGCCGGTGCGGGTGAGCGGATCGTAGGCGAGACCGCTCGCGGAAAGCTTCTTGACCGCCAGATCGAATTCGGGGAAGGCGACCTCGCGGCGTTCGATCAGGCAACGGTCGGCGAGGTAGTCGCCGCCGACGACGCGGGAGCCGATGGTGAACAGATGGGTCGA
Organism: Amycolatopsis sp. NPDC059021; assembly: GCF_042739895.1. Lineage (NCBI taxonomy): Bacteria > Bacillati > Actinomycetota > Actinomycetes > Pseudonocardiales > Pseudonocardiaceae > Amycolatopsis > Amycolatopsis sp. NPDC059021. The sequence goes on along the minus strand of NZ_JBHYIQ010000005.1, from coordinate 94,682 downwards.
TCCGCCGCAGCGCGCGTTGAACTCGTTGAACAGGATCCGCCCGTCCGGCACCAGCATCGCGTCGATGTTGTTCAGACCGCGGTAGCCGATCGCGCGCAGGGCCCCGGCCAGCCGGATCAGCTCGGCGAGGAAACCGGAGAACGCCGGGCTCTCCGCGGTTTCCGGGCGGACCGGGATGAGCACGCCCTCGATCACCGGTTTCATCCGGATCTGGCCGTGTCCCAGCACTTCCACGCCGTCGTCGGTGATCGCGACCTCGCCCCAGAGCGGGACCGCGCCCGGGATGTAGTGCTCCACCACCACCCGGCGGCGTCCGCCGTGGGTGTACCAGTCCCATCGCTCGCGCACGTGGGCGTCCAGTGCGGCGCGGTCGCCGAAGCACGCGCTGCGCAACGCACCCGCCACCTCGACGTCGTCCCGGCTCAGCAGGACTTCGTTGCCGAACCCCGCGACGTTCACGTCCTGTTTGACGATGACGGCCCCGCCCGCCGACAGCAACCGCCACGCGAAATCCACGACGGTCTCCGGCCGGTCGGCGACCACCCCGTCCGGGACGGGCAGGCCGATGCCGCCGCTCATCGCCCGGAACACGACCTTGCTGTTGCCCAGTTCGTTGCCGCCCTGGTCCATGAAGGTAAAGCCGGTCGTGCCGTGCTCGAGGCCGAGCTCCCTGGTCAGCTGGTTCACGGTGGTGTCGAGATAGAACGCGTGGAGCCCGGTCAACGCCCTGTCGCGTACGTGACCGGCCAGCGCGGAAACGAAGCCGGGATCGGCCAGCCGCCCGGCGGTCAGCACGTCGGGCAGCCCCGCCTCCGGCGGCACCACGACCTCGATCGAGCCCGGGTCGATCCCGAGAAGTTCGGCCACGTAAGGAAGCACGCCGTCGGGTGGCCGGATCGGGAGGACCACCGTGTCGCCGGCACGCGCGTCCCACAGCATCCGCTGTCCCTGTGCGCCGATGTGCCGACGCGACTCGGCGGACAGCTCCGCGTACCCCGCCTCGTTCGACCAGTTCCCGACTACCAACCGTCCCACGGGGTCTCCAATCAGCGCGCTGGGCAGGATCAGAAGAACGTGCGTACCAGCTCGACCACCACGTCGCCCCTGGTGACCGGGATGAGCTGCCATTTGTCGAACGCGGTGCACGGATAGGCCAGGCCGAGGCCGACCCAGTCGCCGACCGCGATGGCGTTGCCCGCGGCCACTTTCACGAAGACGTGCTGATCGTTGATCTGGTCCGCCGTGCAGTCGGTCAGCGGCCGGATCACGCCGTCGGCGCCGCGGACGACCTGCGGCTCCGGCGGCCACGCGTCGAAGGACAGATCCCGCTTGCCCGCGGTGAGCAGGGCGAGGCCCGGCTCCGGAAGGGAGGTGACCCTGGCCCACGCGCGCATCGCCGGGCGGAGCGTCCATTCGCCGGACGTCTCCCGGGAGAACGGGTCCATCCAGCGGTAGAAGCCGTCGTCGTGGGTGATGTAGCAGCCGCTGCGCAACACCGTCCGCACGGACATCTCCGCCGGCCACGGCGCGCCGAGGATTTCGGCGACCCGGTCGAAGAAACAGCTTCCGCCCGCGCTGACGATGACGGTTTCGGATTCGAACAGCCCGTCCTCGTGCAGGCGTACGGTCAGGTCCCGCATCCGGTGCAGGAATCCGTCGATGACGCCGAGGCTGCTCGGCGAAGGATCGTTGACGAGAACACCTTCGTAGCCGCCGACGCCGATCAGGCGTACGCGGGGGCTTCGCGCGGCGGCCCGTGCGGTGGCGAGGGCGTCCTCGACCGACCGGGCGCCCGCCCTGCCGCCGGTCCGGCCGACCTCGACCAGGACGTCGACCGGCCGGTCGGCGCCCACCTCGGCGAGGGCGTCCGTCATCCGGGCGACCACCTCCGGCGAATCCACGAAGCAGGCGAACTCGAACTTGCCGTCATGCGCGAGTTCACGCGTCACCCAGCGCAACGCGGCGGCGTCGACCAATTCGTTGGCGAAGAGCACGCGGGCTACCCCGAACGCGCGGTAGACCCGCAACTGCGCGGCGTTCGCCGCCGTGATGCCCCACGCGCCCGCCGCCAGCTGGCGGGCCCACAGCTGCGGAGCCATCGTGGTCTTTCCGTGCGGTGCCAGCTCGACCCCGCGTTCGCCGCACCATTTCGCCATGGTGGCGATGTTGTGGTCGAGCGCGTCGGCGTCCAGCGTCAGGATCGGGCCGAGGAAGCCGTCGTCGAAGAGGTGGAGCCCGGCGGCGGCCAGCTCGGCCACCGTGTCCCCCTCGGCGCGGACCGGCAATCCCTTGAACCGCCAGTCGATCCGCTCGGCGCCGAGCCGGTGCACCGCGCCCATGTCGATCCCGTCGAAGGTCATCCGATCCTCCCATGTCACGCCGGATCCCGAGGTTGCCACACTTGCCAAATTGTGGCAACCTCTTGGATATTCCCGGCAACATCGTTCTTCCGCGCTGTCCAGCCGTGCCGGGAAGCCGTGGCCGATCGGGGGTGATGCCGCAGGCCCTTCACCGACCGGGAACCCGAGCCGTACCAGAGGGAAAGGCACGTCAGCATGACTGGAACCATTTCGTCAGCGACCGACATCGGGGTCACCAAGCTGGCAGGCAACGTCGGTGCCGAGATCACCGGTGTGGACGCCGGGCAGCCACTCGGCGACGAGGCGGTGGCCGTGCTGCGCAAGGCGCTGCTCGACCACAAGGTGATCTACCTGCGCGACCAGCACATCGACTACGCCGCCCAAGTCGCCTTCGCCCAGCGCTTCGGCGAACTGACCCTGGGGCATCCGATCTACGGCGGCCCGGAGAACAAGCCCCTCCTGCGCGAGGTGGACTCCCGTGGCGACGGCACCCGCGCCAACCACTGGCACACCGACTTCAGCTACATGGAACGCCCGCCGTCCTTCGCGTTCCTCTACAACGTGGTCTGCCCGCCGGTCGGTGGCGACACGATCTGGGCGAACACCGCCGCCGCCTACGCCGCCCTCCCGGAGGAGCTGCGCGATCTCGCCGACCGGCTGAGGATCGTCCACTCCAACGACGCCGACTTCACCGACGACACCTACAGCGGCGACTCCCGCACGAACTACCTGGACAACGTCTTCGAGACCGAGCACCCGGCCGTGCGGGTCCACCCCGAAACCGGCGAACGGTCCCTGCTGCTGGGCGGTTTCGCCCGGCGCGTGGTCGGCATGAGCCCCCACGCGGGCCGGGACCTGATCCGCGTGCTGCAGGAGTACGCCACGAAGCCGGAGTACACGGTTCGCTGGAAGTGGCGCGTGAACGACCTCGTCATCTGGGACAACCGGGCCACGCTGCACTACGCGATCTACGACTACGACGGCCAGCACCGTCGCGGCGAGCGGGTCACCGCTTCGGGCACCGCCCCGGTCGGGGTCGACGGCAGGCCCAGCGTCACGCTCCGCGGCGACACCACTGCCTTCAACGAGGGCCGTAACTGAGGCCCGTCTCCGGCAAGCACGCGCACGGCCGTCGCCGACGGCCGTGCGCGCACCACCCGTGTTCCAGGGCGGTGATCGTCCGATGTGGACTCCGGCACTTTCCGTCTTGAGGAGCCCTGACCACGATGTCCCTAGCCGACAAGGCCGAGTCCGACCTCGACTTCGCCCGACTGTCCCCCCGGATCCGCCGGGACCTCCGTGTGCTGTGCAAGCTGGACAACTACCACGGCGCCCTCGGCCTGCTCTTCGACTACGCGGTCATCGCGGTGTCCGTCTACCTCTGCGTCGGCGTGTCCTACTGGTTCTACCCGCTGTCCCTGCTGTTGATCGGCTCCACCCAGCGCGCGCTGGTCAACATCCTGCACGAGTCCTCGCACAAGGTCCTCGCCCGCAACGGGGTACTGAACGTCCTGCTCGGGACCACGTTCTCCGGGCACCTCGTCTTCCACCTCTACAACCCTTACCGCAGCTCGCACATCGGCTTCCACCACCGGTTCCTCGGCGACGCCGAAAAGGACCCGGACTTCGAGTTCCACCGCAACTGCGGGATCTACGACCCGGCGCTGGGCAACCGCACCTTCTTCCTCCGCAACATCCTGCTCGCAGTGCTCGGGATGCGGTCGTTCGAGTACATCCGGTACGTCTTCGAGGACCGCATCCTCTTCAAGTCCACCGACGTCGCGGTGTCGATGCCGCTCAGTCTCCGCGCCGAGCGCTGGATGATCCTCGGCCTGTGGGCGGCGATCCTGACCCCGCTCGCGCTCGGCGGGTTCCTGCTGGAGTTCCTGCTGTTCTGGATCGTGCCGCTGCTGACCACCGCGATCGCCGTCGGCTGGCTGTCCGAGCTGGCCGAGCACTATCCGCTGCCGGAGAGCGAGAACCGGCAGATCCTGATGACCCGCAACCGGCACGGGTGGCCGGTGGAGCGCTTTCTGCTGGGGCGGCACAACGACAACTACCACCTCGTCCACCATCTGAACCCCGGCATCCCGTTCTGGAACATGCGCAAGGCCCACCGCGTCCTGCTCGGCGATCCCGCCTATGTCGCCTGGGACGGGCTGTGGGCCGGCATCCTCACGCGGTCGTTCGGCCGTCGTGGCAAGGAAACCCTGATCAGCTACGCGTCGAAGTACCGCGACTGGCGGCGGGCGGGCGGTGACCCGCGGGCGCTGGAACGCAGCTTCGCCGAGCTGGCCGCGCTTGGCCGCTACCCGGACACTCAGACTTCGATTTCCTCGGGGCGGCAATGACCTCGCGCGTCCACCTGAACACCGCGGGCGCCGGGCTACCCGCCCCCGGCGTACTGGACGCGATGTCGGAGTACCTCGCGGCCGAGGCGGCACTGGGGCCGTACGAAGCGGAAGCGAGCCGCGAGGAGGATCTGACCCGGACGGTGTACCAGCGCCTCGCCCGGCTCATCGGGGCCTCGCCCGACGAGGTCGCGCTGTTCGGCAGCGCGACCGACGCCTGGTGCCGGGCGGTGTGCACCCTCGAACTTCCGGCGGGCAGCCGGATCTGGACCGGCCCCTACGAGTACGCCGGGAATCTCATCGCGCTGCAGGAACTCTGCCGGCGTCGCCGGTGCACCCTCGAAGTCGTCCCTGCCCTGCCCGGCGGCGACCTGGACCTGGACTGGATGCGCGCGGAGCTGGACGAACGGGTCGCGCTGGTGTCGATGGTGTACCTGCCGTCCGGGATGGGCGTCGTCCAGCCGGTGGCGGAGATCGGCGCCCTGCTGCGGGATTCCGCCGCCGTGTACGTCGTCGACGCCTGCCAAGCCGTCGGCCAGCTGCCGATCGACGTCGCCACGATCGGCTGTCACGTCCTCACCGCGGCGGGCCGCAAGTTCCTGCGCGGACCACGGGGCAGCGGGTTCGGCTACCTCCGGCGTGACCTCTGGCCGCGGATCCGGCCCCCGTTCCACGATCTGCACGTCGCCGAGGTGCGGTCCCGGGACGAATACGACGTCGACCGCGGGCGCGCGATCCAGTTCGAGACGGCCGAACGCAGCAACGCGGTGGTCCTCGGCCTGCTCGCCGCCGCGGAGCACGCACTGTCCACACCGGACGGTGCCACGGCCGAGGTCTACGACGCGCTGGTCGCGGCCGTCGCCGAAATCCCCGGCACCGTATTGCTGGCGCCCGGGGAGAACCGGGCGGGCATCCTTTCGTTCGTCCACGACCGGGTCACGCCGGACGCCATCCGCGACGGCCTCGCCGCGCACGGCGTGACGGCGTGGGTCGGCGTCGGCGCGCACACGCCGCTCTATCTGCCCGGCGCCGGGGTGGACCGGTTCGTCCGGACCTCGGTCCACCACTACACGACGCTCGAGCAGATAGCCGTCTTCCGCGCGGCGCTGCGTACCGTACTCGGCTAGGCCCCCGCGCCCTGGATGCGTCGCCCGACGCGTAACAGGTATTCCTTGCGGTTGAGCGGATTGTGGTCGGTCCGCGCCCTGCTCGGAATCGCGCCGGTGACCGGTTCGTAGCGATCGAAGGCGTATTCGAGCAGGCCCTCGCCCCTGGTCAGCCCCGGTAGCCGCCGTTCGAGCTCGTGCACCCGCGCGGCCGGGATCGAACCCTCCACAAAGGACGACGCGCCCCGCCCGGCCGGCGCGCCCGGCACGGCACGCAACCGGACCAGCACCGGCAGCACCGACCGGAACGTGTCGGCGGGCAGCTCCAGGCGGAAGTGGTGGACCGGCTCGCACACCACCGTGCCCGCCTGCTTCAGCGCCGCCATCAGCACCAGCGGGGTGAGGTCCTTGAAGTCCCCCGCCGTGCTCGACATGCTCTTGTCGAAGGTGCCGTGCGCGTGGCTTTGCCGTGCCCAGTAACCGGACCGCGTCATGGTGACCACGCAGTCCACCACCTGCCACCCGTACAGTCCCTGGCCCAGCGCCTCGCCGACGGTTTCCCGCACGGCGTTGACGAAGGCCAGCGGCATCGACCCGAGCTCGACCTCCAGCCGGAACCGCACCCCGGCCCCGATCTCGGCGGGCTCGACCCGCAGGCCGACGGTGGCGAGGAACGGATTGGGGTGCTTGCCGATGAGCTCGACCGCGTTCCCGGTACCCACCGGCCGTTCGACGCAGATCGTGGTCGACTCGCGGAAGACGACGGACAGGCCGTACTGCTCGGCCAGCGTCGCCTCGATGACCTCCTTCTGCACCTCGCCGTAGAGCGACACGGCGAACTCCTGGCGGACGTCGTCCTGGCGCAGGTCGATCAGCGGGTCCTGCTCGGCGAGCTGGACGAGCGCCACGTGCAACGCGGCCTTGTCGGCCTGGCTGCGGGGCACCACGACGGTTTCCAGAGTGGGCGGGGCGAAGTGGTGTTCCCCGACCGGTGCCCGGGAGTCGCCGACGCCGTCCCCGATCCGGATGTCGCCGAGGCCCCACAGCTTGCCGATCTCCCCCGCGACGACCGCGTCGCGCGCACGGGCCGCGCCCCGGTCGAACACGCCGATCGCGGTCACCTTCCCGGTGCCGCCGCGGCCGAAGCGCAGCCGGTCCCTTACCCGAACGGTGCCGGAGAACAACCGGACGTAGGCGATCTTCTCCCCCGCCGGTCCCCGTTCGACCTTGAAGACCGTGCCCGAGACCGGGCCGCCGGCGTCCGCGGCCGCCGAGGGCAGGAACTCGGCGATGCCCGCGATCAGCGCGTCCACCCCGGCCCCGGTGATCGCCGACCCGAAGTACACCGGGTGTGCCAGCGACCGCCCTGTCTGTGCGGCAAGGGTCTCGCGAAGCCGGTCGTAGCAGAGGCTGGACTCGTCTTCGACGTACGCGGTCAGCAACGCGTCGTCGTGCTCGGCGAGCAGTTCGACGAGCCGGGTGGTGAAATCCGGATCGGCCGGGCCGTACGGCACCGCGTCCGCGGCCGGGGTGCCCAGCGTCTCCGGCCGCGCCATCGAGACGACCGAGGGCGTCAGCTTCGCCGCCAGCTCCCGCAGCAGTTCGTCGCCGCGCGCACCGGCCCGGTCGATCTTGTTGACGAATACGAGCGTGGGAATACGGAGCCTGCGCAGCGTCCGCATCAGCACGCGAGTCTGTGCCTGCACCCCTTCGACGGCGGAGACGACGAGAACGGCTCCGTCGAGCACGCTCAGCACCCGTTCCACCTCGGCGATGAAATCGGGGTGCCCCGGCGTGTCGATCAGGTTGACCGCGATGTCCCCGATGACCAGCGAGGCGACGGCGGATTTGATGGTGATCCCGCGACGGCGTTCCAGCGCCAGCGAGTCGGTCTGGGTGCTGCCCTCGTCGACGCTGCCGATCTCGTCGATGACGCCGACGGCGTGCAGCAACCGCTCGGTCAGGCTCGTCTTTCCCGCGTCAACATGCGCGAGGATCCCCAGGTTCAGCGTCGTGCGCAAACTCCATGCCCTTCAGGTGGGTGACAAGGACTTCCACGGCGGACACGAACGCTCGGCGCATGACGGACTCCTTTCGGGGATGCGGCGACGATACAACAGGCGGTAAGCCCATTGGCAAATCGTTATCGGGCGCGGCCGCGCGGGGCCCGCTGGCCGGGACAACGCTGTTGCCAAGGCTCCCGGCGCGCTCATCCGGCCGCGACACGCCCGGCGACCTGCGCGTGATGTACACCCCGTCGGGCTACCGCGCCCTGGTGAACCAGTACGATGTACTACGTGTTGCCAAACAGTCGGCAATCCGGTCAACCACAGGCCGGTAGTATCACCCCGGTAATGCGCCGCCCGGCCAGCACTTCCGGGTCGCGATGGCAGGGAGGAACGTTGGAACAGCCGACTTTCGGTCTGCGCCTGAAGGCACTGCGGCTAGAGCACGGCCTGTCCCAGGCCGCCCTCGCCGACGGGATCATGTCGACCGGGTACCTGTCCCGGCTGGAGTCCGGTGCCCGGCCGCCGACCGGGCGCGTGGTGGAGATGCTGGCCCAGCGGCTGGGCGTGTCGGTGTCGTCGTTCGAGACGGCGCAGGCGCCCACGCTCGCCCAGGTGCTCGCGGCGGTGACCTCGGCCGCCAGCGACGACGACCTCGCCGGGGTGCTGACCGACGCCCTGCGCACCGGTGACGGGCTGGAGCCCGCCCTGCGCTGGCAGGCGCTCTGGTTGCTCGCCAGGATGCGCGGCGATCAGGCCCAGCACGAGCAGGAGCACGAGCTGCTCACCGAACTGAGCACGCTCAGCGACACGCTGGGGGCCGACGAGTTGCGGGCGCGTGCCCGTATCCGGTTGTCCCGGTGTGTGCGCATCCTCGGCGACAACGTCAAGGCCCGGCAGCACGCCGAGGAGGCCTATGAGCTGGCACAGGGCCTGGCCGTCCCGGACCGGGCGGCCGCGCTGCAGGCCCTCGTCTCGGCCGAGGCGGAGGCGGGCAGGCTGGCCGAAGCCAGCGCGCACGCCGACGAGCTCTGCGAGCTGACCGAGCAGTCGACGGGCACACTGCTCATCGAGGCGCTGTGGGCGTCGGCGACGGTACGCATCCGGCAGGGCGACTACGACGCCGCCCGCCGGCTGCTCGAACGCGCACTGGCCAAATTGGACAGTCGCGAGGACCTGATGCTGTGGCTCCGGCTCCGGCTGGCCGCGGCTTCCCTGTACCTCCAGATCACCCCCACCGCCACCGACCGGGCGAGCGCGCTGCTCGACGAGGTCTCCTCGGTGCTCGATCTGGTGGGCACCGACCAGCACAAGCAGCAGATGCTGACGTTGCGAGCACATCTGGCGTTCGAGGAGGGCCGGACCGAGGACGCCAGGGAGCTGTGCCGCCGGATCGACCGGGAGCCGCTGCTGCTGTCCTTCCGCGACCGGATCCGGTTCCGCGTGCTGCAGAGCGAACTGGCGATCCTGGCGGGCGAGGTCGAGGAGGGCGCCAAGGCGATGAACGATCTCGGCCAGCAGGCGCGGGATTCGCTCAACGTCGAACTGGCCGCCGAGATCTGGCGGAACCTGGCCAAGATCCTGGCCCAGGTGCACGGCGTCGGCAACGGTACCCCGGCCTCGGCGAAGCCGGCCAAGCGCGCGGGGAAGTCCTGACCGGCGGCCCGTGCCCGGCGGCGGCGCGTCACGCTCCGGCGGCCGAGAGCGTGTTCAGCGCGGCGTCGGCCAGGAACTTGGTCGCCCAGTTGGGAAAGGCCAGTGGTTCGAAGCCACCGGTCAACGGCCACGAGCCGGCGAGCGCGCCGACCGCGGCGGGCTCGATCGGTTGCCGCACCTGCAGTTCCGCCAGCCGGGCCATCGTGAGCCCGCAGCGGGCGAGCAGCTCGGCGTCCCCGGTACGCCCCGCCACGTCCAGCCAGACCGTGACCAGCTGGGCGTCGCCGGTGAGGCACGCGTAGTCGGACATCGGCTCGAAGCCGGGGCCGATTTCCCCTGGCAGCAACGGATAAAGCGGGGTGCGCAGCTCCGCCAGCCCGCGGGCGCACGTGATGGCGGCCTCGGCGCAGCGGGCACCGAGCTCCCCGCCCGCCAGATCCGCGCTGCGCAGCAGACCCCGCAGCATGTAGCCGATCGTGTGCGTCCAGGGGACCTGCTCGGCGCGGAACGCGGCGCGGCCGATCCAGCCGTCCGGCCCGGCCTGCGCCAGCAGCCAGTCCAGCGATCGCGTGACGCAGGCGAGGTGCGCCGGGTTCCCGGTCAGCTCCCACGCCTCGGCCACCGCCCAGGTCACCCGCGCGGAATACGTGTTGGGATAACCGAAGTGGGACAACCAGGCGCCGGAGGGCTGTTGCGCGGCGACCAGCCAGTCCGCCGCCTTCGCGATCGCCTCCAGCACGGCCGGATCACCGTCCCGGCGCCCGAGCTCGGCCAGTCCGAGCAGGATCTGCCCGACGTCGAACACCACCGGCGGCCCGTCGGTCCCCATCCCGCCGGGGAACGCCCCGTCCGGCGATTGCAGTCCCAGCAACCACTTGCCCACTTCGCGGGCCCGGCTCGCCAGCTCCGGCCGGTCGAGCGTGTCGGCCGCGCGCAGCATGGTCGGGATCAGGTACCCGCTGGTCTCCGGGTACGGGGGCAGCCAGCCCTTGGTGAGGTCGTACCCGGCGGAGACGCCGTTGCGGCCGGTGGCTTCGTGCGCCGACACGACCCAGGTCATCGCGTGCGAGAGGACTTCGCGCAGGGGCTCGCTCATCGGTCGTTCTCCTTGTCCCGCCGGGCAGGCCGGCCACACGGGTGCCGTGGAGCGATGCGTGCTGGGGCGGCGGCGGGGCGGCCGGGGCCGTCCACTGAGGACAGTAGCTCCCGGCGTCGCATGGAACTCCCCCTTGTGCCATGACGTGCGCCCGGCGGCCGCACACTCCATGTTGGTAACGATCATGGCACAGGGTTTCCACGCGGGCAACGGTGGCGCACCACAGACCTCGGCACCCTGCTCTCGCACGTCGACACGGCCGTCGCACAAGATGCGAATGATGCCGTGATCCGAGAACGCGAGGGCGAGTTCATGATCAACAGTCCACTCGGGTGAGATCTCTTGCCTTGCGTTTGCCAAGCGGATTGGAATAGCTCTAGGCTCCACTCAGTGTCCGCTATGGTGGAAAATCCCTAGAAGCGCCCTGGGGGGCTCAATTGATCATGACCTGGTCCTTGAATTCTGCGCTCTCGCCGGTCACGGGGATATCGCTGCGGCCGCCGACGCGTTCGCACGCCGGCCTGCCACACCCGCCGGGGCCGTGTCCCACGGCCGCCGCGCTGGTGTCCAGCCCGCCGGACTCGGATATCGACTGGCCACAGTAAGCGGTTTCCCGTCATACCGAGCCGAGCGGCCGGTAAAGAATACCAGCGGTCCGCGAAGTCCGCCCGTCATTGTCGTGGGGGGGGGGGGCGGCGCGCGGGCGCGGGCGCGCGCGCGGCGGCCCGCGGCGATGCCGCCGGTCGCGGCGGTCGCCTCCGCGTCGTAGCCCGCGCCGCCG
>NZ_JBHYIQ010000005.1:49373-83316 GCF_042739895.1 Amycolatopsis sp. NPDC059021 | reverse complement strand
TCCTCTCTATTCTTTTTTTTTTTTTTTTGTGTTTATGAGAGTGGTCGTTTTTTGAGTACGATCCCAGATGCAGCTCAGATAACCCTTGATCGTGTCGTTCTCAATCCTTTCCCCGCCGCGCGGTGGGGAAACGGAAACACACTTCCCGCTTTACCGCCGCTTCGGCCACACCTTTTCGAGCCGGCTCGAACCCGATCGCCGTCACTTTGTCCCGTCACCGGAACGCACACCGGTTCCACCGGGACACCGCCGAATTCGCGGGCCAGGTGACGCGTATTTCGAGCGAACGACCGAAAGATCATCGCGGTCTCGCATACTCCAAACGAGACATTCCAGCGGCTCTCTCGGATGCGGACAGAAACCGGGGACGGCCCCGGCATAGCCAAGCCTCACCTATGATCCCCGTTTCACCGTCCCCAACGGAGCATGCGCGACAGCGGTCCGTACCGGGACCACTTATCCCGCCACGCCGGGCACACGGGTGTGGAGGCGATCGGTGAAACGCTTCACGAGATCCTCCGCAACGATTTCCGCGACGGCTTCCTGCCGGAAGTAGACGGTCAGCAGCAGGCCACCCTCAGCCCTCGGCCACAGTTCGGCGTGCAACTCCAGCGGCAGGTCCAGATAGGGCTGCCGGTGGAACGAGGTACGGAGGCCCTCCAGCGGGAGATGCGGGATCGCGTTGTCCTGCAAGGCGAACAGCGTCTGGAACAGCGGTGGCCTGCCGGTGGTTCCGGCGGGCCGCAGCACCTCCGCGACCGGCACGTCCTGTGCCTCGAAGGCCCGAGCGAACAGGCGCCCGGTCTCGGCCGCACCGGTGACCGGGTCCAGCGCACCCCCGCGCAGGCGGACGCAGAGCATGGTGAGGTGACAGCCGACCGCGTGCTCGATACCGGGGCCGTGGCGCTGGGCCACCGGAACACCGACGGCGAAATCGTCCTGCTCGGTGACCTCGGCCAGGCTCGCCGCCCAGTCGGCCAGCAGCACGGCGAACCGGCCGGTACCCGCGTCCTTCGCCCGCGCGTCCACCCGGCCGAGCACCTCGGCGGGCACCGTCGCCTCCACCAGCCCCGGTCCGGTCGCTCCGGACGTCGTCACGCCCGCCGGCCACCGCAGGTCCGGCACGTCCGCGAACTCCGCGCGCAGGTATTCGCGCTGGGCGGCCAGATCCGCGGCGCCCAGCCGCTCGACGTAGTCGTCGCGCGCGGCGGCCAATGACGGCGGCGCCGCCGCGGGCGGGACACCGTTGTAGGCCGCGGCGAGATCACCGGCGAACACCGATTCCGACCAGCCGTCGAAGGCGATGTGGTGCACCACGCATCCGAACACCGTCGTCCCGCTCTCCGCCACCGGCACCAGCGCCGCCCGCCACACGTCCCCCGATCCGGGATCGAGTTCTTCCGCGAACAGGGTGCGCAGCGCGCGGATCGCCGCCTCCACCGCGGGCTCGGCGGGCAGCACCTCCAGCGGCGGCGCCTCGATGTCCAGCAAACGTGCGACGGGACTCGGGTCGGCGACGTAGGCCGCGCGCAGCGGTTCGTGCCGCCGGTGCACGGTCTCGATCGCCGCGGTGAGGGCCTCCCGGTCCAACTCGCCCTCGACGATCCAGGTGAGCAGGCAGTGCCCGGTCCGGTCGGCCGGATCCACCAGGTGCTTGGTCAGGTAGACCAGCTGCATGGGGCTCAGTGGCACCTCGCCGGGTCCGGCGGCGGAATCCGGCGCGACGGCGGGCCGGGTACCGCGAAGCCACTCGGCCAGGGCTTCGGCCGTCGAGTGCCGGTACAGCCGGGAAATCGGCACCGCGCGGCCGAGGCGGGCCGCGAGCCTGCCGCACACCCGGCCCGCGTCGAGCGATCCGCCGCCGAGTTCGGCGAAGGGCACATCGGCCGGCACGGCAGGCACCCCGAGGACCTCGGCGAAGACCTGCACCACCACCCGCGTCGTTTCGTCGGCAGGCCGTGCCCCGGCGGCCGGGAGTGCGAGGTTCCGCGGACCGCCTGCCATCGCCAACAGCGCGCGTTCGTCCAGTTTTCCTTGTGCGGTAACGGGAACGCTCTCGATGCTGAGCACCGACGCCGGGCGATGGTGTGGCAGCAGGCCCTGCCGGAGCGCGGCCATCGAGCCGGGCAGCGGGTCGCCCGGCTCGACGGGCACGCAGAACGCCACGAGCTGGGCGGCGGCACCGTCCTGATCGGTCCGCGCCAGCACCACACAGGACCGCACACCGGGCAGCAGCCGCTCGATCTGACGCTCGACCTCGGCGGGTTCGATGCGGTGGCCCCGGATCTTGACCTGCCGGTCGGCCCGGCCGCCGAAATGCAGCAGCCCGTCGTCGTCCCACCACCCCAGATCGCCCGTCCGGTAGACACGCACCGTCCGGTCCCCCAGCGGCAGTTCGGTGAACCGTTCGTCGGTGAGCGCGGCAGGCCCCAGATAACGCAGGGCGAGGCCGTCGCCGGAGAGACAGATTTCCCCGGTCTCACCCGCTTCGCACGGACGTGTGCCGTCCAGGACGTGGACCCGGGTACCCGGAACCGGACGTCCCAGCGGAATGCCGCCGGGACGATCGCAGTCGGCCGCGGTGATCGGATGCGTGGTGGCGAACACGACGTTCTCCACCGGCCCGTACCCGTTGAGCAGCGTGATCCCCGGATGCGCGCGCAGGAAACGGCCCACGTGCGCGGTGGACAGCCGCTCGCCGCCGATCAGCACCTGACGCAGACCGCCGAACGCGGCCACGTCCTCGTCGACGATCATGTTGAACAGGCTGCTGGTGAGCCACACCGTCCCCACGCCGTGCTCCGCGATCCCGGCACGCAGCACCGGTCCGGACAGGTACGGTTCGCCGACGATCAGCGCGGTGCCCCCGCTCAGCAACGCCGACCACAGTTCGAGCGAGAAGGCGTCCCAGGGCACCGGGGCGGCCAGCGGCACCACCGTGCCGGGGCCGAACCGGGCGAAGGTCCCCGGCTGGAACAGCCGCGCCGTCGCGCGGTGCGGGGTCAGTACTCCCTTGGGGCGCCCGGTGGTCCCGGAGGTGAAGAACACGCAGCAGGGCGCGTCGGCGCCGACCTCGACCGGCCGGAAATCCGGTGGCGGGCAAGCGGGTCCGGCCGGCGGGACCCACACCGGCGCTATCGGGGACGCGTCGCGGGCGATCACCAGCCGGGCGCCGAGTTGTTCGCCGACGTCGCGGAGCCGGCCGGCGGGCCACGCCGGGTCGAGCAGCGCGTACGCCGCGCCCGCCTTGAGGACCGCGAGCAGAGCCGTCACCAGCTCTTCGCCGCGTGGCAGGACGATCGGTACCAGATCCCCGGGGACCACCCCGGCGGCGATCAGTCCCGCGGCCCACGCGTCCGCGGTCCGGTCGAGGTCCGCATAGGACACCCGGCGCGCGCCGGAGATCAGCGCGGTCGCCCCCGGACCGGCCGCCGCGATCCGCGCGACCGTCTGGTGCAGGCCCTCGTCGGGCGCGGTGCACGGGGGCCCAGCGGTCCACTCCGGTTCCGGTCGCATGTCTTCCTCTCCCTCGGTGTCACCGCGCGGCTTCGGCCGACCAGCCCAGCGCGGCCGGGTCGTAGCGGCCCTCGACGTGGACCTGGTGCCACAACGAAAAACAGACGAGCACCCACAGCCTCCGCCAGTCGAAGTCCTCGCCGTCCCGGTACCGTTTGAGCATCCCGAATGCGGCGTCCCGGTCGACGTACCGGTCGGTGCAGGCTTCCCCCAGCACGTGCTCGGCGAAGTCATGCAACTCGTCGCGCAGCCAGAACCGGATCGGCACCGGGAAGCCGAGTTTCGCCCGTGTGGCAACGGGTTCCGGCACCACGGCGGACACGGCCCGGCGCAGCGCGTACTTGGTCGTGTCCTCGGCGATCTTGTCGCCGGGGGCCAGCCCGGCGGCGACCGCCAGCACCTCGCGGTCCAGGAACGGCACCCGCAGTTCCAGGCCGTGTGCCATGGTCATCCGGTCGGCCTTGGTCAGGATGTCCCCCGGCAGCCACAGCGAGAGGTCCACCAGCTGCCGGGCCGCCACCTCGTCGAGCCCCTCGGCCCTGGCCCGCCGCAGGATGGGGGTGGTGAGCTCGCGGGCGTTGGCTCCGGGCACCACGGCGACCTGGTCGACTTCCTCGTCGACGTAGACCTGGTCGGCGCCGAGGTAGCCGGGCCCGGCTTCCCGGTAGACGTGGTAGCCGCCGAACAGTTCGTCGGCCCCTTCGCCGGACAGCACCACCTTGACGTGCTTGCGCGCCTCGCGGGCCAGGAACCACAGCGCGATGGCGGCGGCGTCGGCGAACGGTTCGTCGAGATGCCAGACGATCCTGGGCAGGTTCGCGGCGAACTCCCCCGGCGTGATCACATACGGGTACGACCGCACGCCCAGCGCCGCCGCGGTTTCCTCCGCGCGGTCGATCTCGCTGTAGCCCTCCCGCTCGAACCCGACGGTGAAGGTCTTCAGATCCGGGCGGTGCCGGGCGGCCAGCGCGCAGATGGCCGCGGAGTCCACGCCGCCGGACAGGAACGCGCCGAGCGGGACGTCGCTGCGCAGGTGTGCGGCCACGGAGTCCTCGAGGGCGGCCAGGATCCGTTGTGGTGAACCGGGATCCGGCTTCGCGGCGGGGCGGAGCCGCGGCCGCCACCAGCGGCTGATCCTCGGCTCCTCGCCGGGCCGGAAGGTCAGCAGCTGGCCGGGTTCCAGTACCTTCACGTCGGTCGCCATCGTGTCCGGCCCCGGCACGTACTGCACGCTCAGGTACCGGCGCAGCGAATCGGTGTCCACCTCGCCGTGTGCGCCGATCTCCACCAGCGCCTTCTTCTCCGACGCGAACCACAGCGCGCCGTCGCGGACCGCGTAGAAGAACGGTTTGATGCCGAAGCCGTCGCGAGCGGCGAACAGCTCGCGCCGTTCGGTGTCCCAGACCGCGAAGGCGAACATGCCGCGCAACCGGTGCAGGACCTCGGGTCCCAGCGCGGCGAAGAGTTCGAGCAGGACCTCCGTGTCGCACCGGGACCGCGGCGTCGTGCCCAGGTGCTCAGCGAGTTCCCGGTAGTTGTAGATCTCGCCGTTGAAGACGATCACGTACCGTCCGTCGGCCGAGGACATCGGCTGGTGCCCGGCCGGGGTCGGGTCGATGATCGCCAGCCGCCGGAACCCGAGCGCCACCCCGTCGCCGGTGAAGACGCCCTCGTCGTCGGGACCCCGATGGGTGAGCCGGGACGTGGTGTCGCGCCAAGGGCCGGTGCCGACGACGCCGCAGAACCCGCACATCGCTTGCCTCCCTTAGGCGTTCAGTACGGCATCGAGCAGCGGATCGGCCCCGTAGCGCAGCACGTCGGTCGCCGGGAGCCCGGTTTCGGCGGTCAGGCGGGCGAGTGCGGCGCGCACCTCGGCGTCGGGCACACCGGCCGTCATCACCGAGATACCGGCCACACGGCAGCCGGAGCCGGGCGCCGTCCAGCGCACCGCCTGTTCGTTGATCTCCACGGCCCGGCTCAGCGAGGGCAGCGGCTGGCCGGGAAGCAGTCCCAGCGCCGTGCGGTTCAGGTCGTGACACAGGATCATCGCGTCCGGCCTGCTGCCGTGCACCAGCCCCAGTGTGACGGCCGAATACCGCGGATGGTTCACCGCGCCCTGGCCCTCGACCAGCACGAGGTCGTGGTCCTCGGCCGCGGCGTGCACCTCCTCCTCGACGATGGCGTTGAGGAAGTCGGACATGACGGCGTCGACCGCGACACCCCCGCCGGAAACCATCATCCCGACCTGGCCGGTCGCCACGAAGACCGAGGCCACACCGCGCTCCCGTGCCGCGTGGTCCAGCTCCAGCATCGTGGTCATCTTGCCGCTGCCGCAGTCGGTTCCCACCGCCAGCACGGTCCTGCTCCCCCGCCGGTGCTCGCGGTACTCGACGATCGGACGGCCGTCGGCGGCGAACCGCGTGTGGTACCGCTCGACCGGGGACCTGCGCAGATCCCAGATCCGGGCCCCGGTGCGTTCGGCGGCGGTCCGGATCCCCGCGTCCTCGCCCAGTTGGTAGTGCAGGCCGCTGACGACGTCCAGACCTGCCTCGACCGCGACGAGAACCTGATCCCGCCAGTAGGGCTGCAGCCCGGAGCCCACCGGCTCGTCCGCCAGCAGCAGCGCGTCGGGCTCGTACTCCAGCGCGGCCCGGACGTCCCGCAGGATCGGAATCCCGGTGCCGAGGCCGACCACCTCGCCGGTATCCCGGCCGGCGTTCCGGCTGTCGACCACGGCCACCACGTGCTCGCGCCGGTACCGCAGCATCGCGGTCAGCGTCTTCGACGGGTCCGGCGTGATCTCGTCGTCGGCCAGGACGGCGAGGCGTTTCAGGTGGTCCATCTCAACTCCCACTCCGCTCTGCTGTCGATGCGGCAGGCACCGCCGGTGCGGACCGCACCACGACCTGTTCGGCGAGCAGGCCTGCCACGAGGAATCCGGCGCCGATCACCGGCCATCCCCAGCCGCCCGCGGCCAGCGCCACCGTGGTCGCCACGACCGGGCCGAGCAGCAACCCCGTGCCCGAGGTCATCTCGAACACGCCCTGGTATTCCCCGTGCGCGGCGGGATCGGCGAGTTCGTAGCTCAACGTCCAGCCGCCCGCCGCCGTCCACATCTCGCCGAGGGTGAACACCACGATCGCGGCGAACGGGACCGCGAGGGCCCAGGCCCCGGCCAGATACGGCGCGGTGCCGAACACGGCGCAGCTCAGCGCCAGCGCGGTGGCGCCGCGGCGCATCGTGACGGCGGCACCGCGCACCGCGTTCGCGCCGCGGGCCGCCCACACCTGCAACACGATCACCATCGCCGTGTTGGTGAACAGCAGCAGCGCGACCAGCGGGCGCGGCACGTGGTGGTTGCCCGCCAGCCACAACGGCACCGCGATGGTGAGCACGCTGTCCCGGATCTCCAGCAGGCCGGTGAGCAGCCCCACCACGACGTACCGGACGTCGCGCAGTGCTCGCCAGTCCCGCTTCGCCCGCCGCCCGCGCGGGACGGCCGCCCCGGGCACGGCGCGCACCAGCAGTCCGCCGATGGCCAGCACCGCGGCGTTGCCGAACACCACCGCGAGGTAGGCGCCGCGATCGTTGAGGTACAAGGGAATCGCCGCGGCGAGCGTGCCCAGCGACATCCCGATGTTGAGCACCGAACGCTGATAGGCACGGAACCTGGCGCTGTTCCCCGCCAGCTGGCCCACCAGCGCGTTCTCGCCGATCTGCTTCCCCATGCGCAGCGAAGCGACCAGCAGTTGCACGAGCGCGAAGCCCAGCAGGTCGGTCACCAGCGAGTAGGCGGCGACGGCGACCCCGGCCGAGATGCTCAGCCACACCGCCGCGTTCCGGGCGCCCCAGCGGTCCGCGAGCCTGCCCGCCACCACCGCGAACGCCATCGCCACGGCGGTTCCGGCGCTGTAGGTCAGCCCGACGTCGCCGGGGGCGAGCCCGACCACGGTGACGAAGAAGACGGTGTTGCACGCCATCGCCGCGCCCTGCCCGGCGGACTGGACCAGCGTGGCCGCCAGCAGCGGGCCGCCGCCTCCCGCCAGGACGTCGCCCGCGGCTTCCCTGAGCCGGATCACCCCCCGCTGCCCGCGTCGATCACGAACGCGAGCACCTCGGCGGCGCCACGGGCCACCTGGTCCGAAGTGGACGGACCGTGATGACCGCCGTCCCCCAGTTCGGTGCGCAGCAGGACGCGGTTGCCGTCGGTGTCGGCCGCCCGCAACGCGGCGGTCCACCTGGCCGGTTCGTGCACCATCACGCGGGGATCGTTGTAGAACGCGGTGACCAGCAGCGGCGGACGCGCACGGCCGGAGACGTTCTCGTAGGCCACGTACCGCCGCATCAGCCGGTAGATCTCCTCGTCGCGGGGATCGCCCCACTCCTCCCACTCGTTGACGGTGAGCGGCAGCTTCTCGTCCAGCATCGCGTTGAGCAGGTCCACCGCGGGCGCCTCGGCCAGCACGCCCGCCCACAGCTCCGGATGGTCGGTGTAGGCCTGCCCGACCGGGATGCCGCCTGCACAGCTGCCGTGGCAGACGACCTTGCCCGGGTGTGCCCAGCCCTGCGCCACCAGGTGATCCCGCACCGAGATCAGGTCGGCCGCCGAGTTCTGCTTGGCGGCCATGGAGCCGTCCAGCCAGCCGGCGCGGCCCAGCTCGCCGCCGCCGCGCACGTGCGCGATGGCGTAGACGAAACCCCGGTCGAGCAGGCTGACGTTCTGACCGGAGAACACCGGTTCCCACGGCCGTTCGTAGGCTCCGTAGCAGTACAGCAGGCACGGATTGCCCCCGTCCGGGGTGACGTCGGCCCGGTAGGCGATCGTCACCGGGATCGCGACCCCGTCGTGGGACGTGGCGAAGAACCGCTCGGTGCGGTACCGCGCCGGGTCGTAGCCCGTGACGACCGTCGTGCCCACCACTTCACGGGCTCCGGTGCGGAGGTCGATGCGGTGCTGCACGGGCGGGTCGACCAGGGACTGCTCGGTGAGCACCACGCTGCCGCTGTCGTAGGCGGTGCGGTTGTCCAGCTGCACCCGCGTCGCGTCCCGCCTGCCCTCGATGAGCAGGCATCCCGCCGGGTTCGCCGGGCTGAACTCGTGGCGGGTCCCGTCGATCCCGAACAGCTCGAAAACCGTTGTGCCGTCGCGATAACCGCTGACCAGCAGCCCTTCGGCGAACACGTCGAGACGCTGCCGGTGCAGCCGGGGATCGACCGGGACGAGCTCGCTCCACTCCGCCCCCGCCGTCTCGGCGGTCGCGGTGCCGAGCAGCCGGCGCTCCTCGCGGCCGTCGCACAGCAGCATGACGAACCGGTCGAGGCCGGGACCACGCTGATGCTCGGTGAAGTACCACCTGCCGTGCTTGCGGGGCAGCACCGGACGCGGCGGCGTCCCGACGTCGCCTGCCGGGACGAGCAGTTCCTCGGCCGTGGTGCGGCTCTGGTTGGAGATGACGATCCACTCCCGGTCGCGCGTGGTGCGCAGGATGGTGTTGAAGTGTTCGTCGTCCTCGCTCCACAGCAGCCGGTCGGGCTGTCCGGCCGGGGCGCCGACCGAGTGCGCCAGCACCTGGTACGGCCGCATCGCCGGATCGTGCACCACGTAACAGAAAACCGACGAATCCGCGTTCCA
Organism: Amycolatopsis sp. NPDC059021; assembly: GCF_042739895.1. Lineage (NCBI taxonomy): Bacteria > Bacillati > Actinomycetota > Actinomycetes > Pseudonocardiales > Pseudonocardiaceae > Amycolatopsis > Amycolatopsis sp. NPDC059021. The sequence continues at coordinate 74,168 of NZ_JBHYIQ010000005.1, read as the reverse complement.
GGCCCCGGTGTAGTAGGTGCCTTCCCTGGTGCGCGGGAGATCCTCCCCGGTGCGCAGGTCACGGAACCGCAGCTGGTAGGACTCGTACCCGACGTGGTCGACCGAGTAGGCGAGCAGGGTGCCGTCCGGGCTGGGCTCGAACACCCCGATCCGGGTGAACTCCCGGCCCGCGCCGAGCACTTCGAGATCCAGCACGACCTCGGTCTCCCCGGTGGCCACGGAACGACGCGCGTAACGCGGGTGCCTGCTGCCGTCCCGCGCCTGGAGGAAGTACTCGAAATCCCCTACGCGCCAGGTGAATCCCGCGCCGCCGCTGCTGTCCCGCCCCGCCGACTCGGCCATCAGCCGGTCGACGAGCGGGCCGAGCTTGCCGACGTAGGCGTCGAAGTACTCTCGTTCGGCGACCAGGTACTCCATCAGCCGCGGATCGTCGTGATCGCGCATCCAGGCGTAATCGTCGACGACCTGCTCGCCGTGCAGTTCCCGCACCGAGTGCTGCCGAGGGGCGCTGGGGACGCCGGATCCCTGGCCTGCCATCAGAAACCTCCGTCACGACCGATTCAGGATCACGCCGGCCACGGGCCGCGGTTGCCACCACGAGGTCAGCCCGAGTGCGCCGCGCCGGCTGAAGGAGAAATGCACGTGGTCGATGTGCGGATTGGGCCCGGTGTAGGGACGCCATCCGTCCTCGGCCGCGTAGGAACCCCAGATGCGGGAATCCCAGATCATGTACATGATCCCGAAACGCCGCGCCGCGGCGAACGCGTTGCCGTCGGCGTCCGGGGCGAGCAGCCAGCCGAGCAGTTCCCGCGCGAGTTCTCCTTGCGTGTCACGGTGAACTCCCCAGTCCCATGCCCGGCCCTCCTTGTGCTCGCTGCGGCCGGGAACGTCCTCAGGGCGGTTGATACCGCGGCTGGTGGTGCCGGGGAACGCGGCGAGCACCAGATCACGGAACGCGGTCACGCCGGCCTGGGGGTACGGCAGGAAACCCGTCTGGGGTTCGTAGGCGGCGGGCTCGTCGATGGGGACGCCGGCGAAACGCTCGAGGCCCCCGGTCAGCTCACGGACGCCCGCGGCGGCCATGGTCGCACTCCTCGGATTCCGGTATCACGGGACGCTCAGGCGTTTCCGAACGCCGCGGTTTCCCCGCGCAGGGTGACGCTCGGCCTGCCGTCGACGCCGACCGGGACGGTGCCCACCGAGGTGACCCGCTCCCCGCGCCGGTGCCGGTCGCCGTAGTCGAAGATCGCGTAGTGCATTGTGGACTGGTTGTCCCAGATGGCGAGGTCGCCGGCACGCCACCGCCAGCGCACCGTGTGCTCCGGCTTGGTCGCGTAGTCCTGCAGCGCCCGCAGCAGATCCCGGCCCTGCTGCGGGCCGTGGTCCAGCACGCGGCGCGCGAAACCGCCCAGCAGCAAGGAACGCTCGCCCGTCTCCGGGTGCACCCGGACGACCGGGTGCTCGGCTTCGAAGATGTCGGTGAGGTAGTTGGCCCGGTACTCGGCGGTGCCGGTGTAGGTGTCGTCGGTGTAGTCGCAGTCGTTGGAGTGCACGACCCGCAGCCCGTCGGCCAGCTCCCGCAGGCCGCGCGGGAGGTTCGCGTAGGCGACCGCGGTGTTGGCCCACAGGGTGTCCCCGCCGACCGGCGGCGAGACCTTGTTGTGCAGGAAGGCGAACGACGGCGGCTTGACGAGGTAGGTCAGGTCGGTGTGCCAGTGGTTGGCCCGGGTGCCCTCGCCCCGCGAATCCATCTCCCGCATCAGCGGACGGCCCTCCGGGCCGCCGTAGATCGGGTGGCCGAGCGTCAGCTCGCCGAACCGCCGGGCGAACGCGACCTGGCGTTCGTAGTCCAGGGGCTGATCGCGCAGGAACACCACCTTGTGCTCCAGCAGCGCCCCGCGGATGGTGGCGACGGTTTCCTCCGCCAGCACGGTGCTCGCGTCGACCCCGCGAATCTCCGCCCCGATGTTGCCGGACAGCGGGTCGATCACGACGCCGGCCGGGGCGGCGATGGTTTCGGTCATGGTTCGTACCCCTCCCTGGTCACGCAGGCGGAATCCGGCCGCTCGCGGCCGTCCGGGAAACTCGGCGGGACGGCCGGGCGGCTCCGCGCCGCGCCGGTGTTGCCAAGAATGCTGCCAGTGTTTGCCTAATTGGGCAAGGGCCTGGCAACACGCCTTTTCCTCATGAAGCGGGTTCGCCGGACTCGGCCAGTGCCTCTCCGGCACGGGGCCTGGCCGTTCTCCGCCGCGGCGGGGAGCCGGGCAGTTCGCGGACGGCGGGAATCGCCGTGAGCACGACCATGCAGACCGTGCCGAGGACACCGGCGACGACGAGCACCGTGGCGTCGCCGAACGCCCCGCCGACCGGCCCCGCGGCGGCCCGGCCCAGCGGCACCATCGCCATCGTGCCCATGATCTCGTAGGCGGAGACGCGGTTGAGCACGTCGGCGGGCACGTTGGCCTGGATCGCGGCCGACCACATGACACCCCAGTAGGCGCGGCCGATACCCGCCACGAGCATGCCGAGGCCGAGCACGGGGATCGGTGCCCCCAGCGCGATCAGCACCAGCTGCGGCATGAACGCGGCGTAGGCGATCGCCCCGACCAGCAGCGGACGGCGGGGCGAGGTGTACATCCCGGCGACCCCGCCGAGTACCGCCCCCACCCCGAACACCGCCTGCAGCAGCCCGAACGCCGTCGCCCCGTGGTCCTGGATCAGCACGGTGGTGCCCAAGACCAGATACGGCCCCGAGACCACGATTCCCACGCAGCAGAACACGCTCATCACCGACACCAGCCACGGTCTGCTCTTGAACTCGCGCCAGCCCTCGCCGAGATCCGCCCGCATAGCGAGCTTCCCGCGCGACGCGGACCGCATCGGCAGGCGGGTCGACAGGATCAGCACGCCGCTGACCACGTAACTGGCGGCGTCCACCGCGATCACCGCCGCCGGGGACGCGAACGCGAGGATCCCGCCCGCCAGCGCCGGACCGGCCATGGTCACCATCGACTCGGTGATCCGCAGCAGCGCGTACGCCTCGCGGACCCGGCCCCGCGCGATCTCCGGGACCACGCCCTTGGAGCCCGGCTCGAACATCGCCCCGGCCGCCCCGGTGATCACCTGGAGCACGACGATCCGCCACAGCGACGGATGCGCGCCGGCGAACTCGGCGACCAGCAGGCCCATCGACACCACCCGCGTCGCGTCCGCCAGCACCAGCACCGGTTTGGGCCGCAGGTGATCGGCGAGCACGCCGCCGATCAGCATCAACGCCACGAACGGCAGCAGCTGCGCCGCCAGCACCAGGCCGACGCCGGTCGCCCCGTACCCGGCGGCCAGCACCCCCGCCGCCAGCCCGACCGGCAGCATCATGTCACCGAGCTGGGACGCGGTCCTGGCGGAGACGTAGAGCGAGAGGTTGTACGAACCGGCTTTCACGAACGTCCCCCCGGTATGCCAGTCGGTTCAGTGCGCGGCGTCCCCGGCGACGGTCGCCTTGCCGTAGATGTTCTCCAGCATCGCCTGATCGGTCGCGAGCGGATTCCACCGGAAGTTGTACCGGTCGGGCAGCGGCCGATCGGGAAAGGTCAGGAACCACAGCCGTTCCAGGAGGATCTCGGACGACCTCATGGTCGGCAGGGTGAACTCGCCCGCCAGCACCGCGGCGTCGGAGGTGTCGTCGCCGAGGGTCTTGGCCGCGATCGCGCGGATGAGCCGCAATCGCGGATTCTCCAGCAACGCGTCGTCAAGGTTGTCCAGCAGCCGCAGGCACCCCGGCAGATCATCCGCCGCCAACATCATCGAAGCGCCTTCTATGGCAAGGGGAAGCGAGCGCGGCGCGAGTTCACACGCCTGCCGGATGACCTGCACGGCCCCGGCCTCGTCCCCCTCGGCCTGGCGGACCAGGGCGAGCGCGCGCAACGCCCACGCCGAGGACTCGAGACCGATCGACCTGAGATAGTACCGTTCCGCGGTGGCGAGGTCGTGCCGCGCGTGGGCCAGCGCGCCGAGCAGGTACTCGGTGAGCCAGCTCCGCGGCGCGCGGGAAAGCCGCGCTCGCCAGTCGTCGCCGGTGACATACGACAGTGGCGCGTCCGCGACGTCCGATGCGGGGAGTTCGCCAGTTTCCAGCAGCGCCAGCCAGGGCGCTTGTTCGTCGCCGAGGGTGTCGTCTCCGAAGGGCGTGCCGGTGATCTCCGGCCAGACCACCGAAGCCGCGTCGGCTCGCCGGCGTTCGAGCGCACCCCAGCCGCTTCCGCGCGTGAAGAACTCGTGGGGCTCCCGCGCGGTGATCGTCTCCATCGCGCGATGGGCTTCGTCCAGCGCTGTCGCGGTGACCAGGGTGTCGAGCCGTCGCTCGACGGCGGCGACCGCCGTCGGCCAGTCACCGTGCACGAGCTCGGGGTCCACCTGGAGCAGGCCGTACGCCTCGGTCCACGAACAGGCGTCTTTTGGCTCAACGGCAACGTGTTCGTACTGCGTCGTCGTCAGCCCGGACTGGAATTCGCAGTACCGGTCCTGGCCGTCGCCGGTCAGCCACGACTGCCAGTGCCTGCACCCGACCGTGTTCCCCCAGGCGAACGTCTTGCGGCCGCGCAGTGCCGGCGTCGACGCCTGGGCCAGCCCGATGCCGGACTCGTCGAGCGCCGCGGCCCAGGGACGTTCCTCCGGCACTTCGCAGTAGTTCTCGGTCGAAAAGGCGGCACGGGCGGGATAGCTGTAGTCCACGCCGTCGCGGGCCGGGAAGGGAACCGAGTCGAGCGTCCGTTCCAGGGACGTCCAATACGCGCGGCTCGCGGGGGTCACGATCCGGACCCGGTCGGTTTCGGGAACGGCGGCGTTCGCCCAGCAGTACGTCGGCGCGGTCTCGTCGCCCGGATTGAGGATCCGGCCGTGCACGAAGAGCACCGGCGAGCCCGGCGGCAGCCATGCGGAGAAGCTGAAGATCGTCCCGTGCAGCCTGTCGAACTCCCACATGCGCAGCACCGGTGAGCCGTCGGGCCCGGTCACCGCCGCGCTGTGCAGAGGCGCGCAGGTGGCGGGCGAGTGGCCGTGCGTGCCCACGTTCCACTCGACGCCGCCCGCGAACCACGCGTTGCACACACCGAAGTTGACCGGCTGGAACACGCTGTTCGAGAACAGCAGGTCCCGGCCGGTCGGCCGGTGGCGCAGCGACCACAGCCTGCCGCCGAGGCTGGGCACGAACGTCGCCCGCAGCACGTCGTTTTCCAGTACGACAGCAGGAATCGTGCCGGGTGCCCGGTCGCGGCCGTAGGCATCCCTGATCAGGTAAGGCATCGACGTCTTCAGCGCGCCGTACGCGGCGCCTTCCCTGATACGGCGGGGAAGATCGGAGCCGGTCAGGTCGACCGGAACCTCCATCAGGCCCTTCAGCGGGGGCAGCGGGTTCGCCGGCCCCAGGCTCGCCACGGGCATGGACAGTTCATCGCGGTAGAGCGCGCTACGACCGCTCTCCTGCTCGACTCGCGCCATCTTGTGGTGTCCATTCGGTACGGAGGATCCAGTCGTACGCCGGCACCCTTCGAACGGCGTGCTCGCCGAAGGGCCGCGTCTGAAGGGCGTTTCCGATCGAGCCTAAGAGCCGGTCGCCGCGATGGCAACCCATTGCCAGACGATCCGGCAAACTATTGCCAGCACGTCCCGGGGTCGGGCAAACTGCGAGGGTGACAGCAGGGCCCTCGACCCCGGCATCGGTTTGCCGGCCACTGACGTGAACGGAGCCCCTCTGTGGACTACATCAAGGAAATGCGCGCGCTGGTGGGCACCCGGCCGCTGCTGCTGCCCGGCACGCTGGTCATCGTCGGCGACGCGCGGCGCCGCATCCTGCTGATCCACCGGGCCGACACGCGGGAATGGGCCTTGCCGGGCGGCCACATGGAGCCGGGCGAAACCTTGGCGGGCACCGGAATCCGCGAGGTACGCGAGGAGACCGGGCTGACCGTGGCCGATCTCGAAATGCTGGGAATCTGGTCGGGCCCGGAGTACTTCTTCGAGTACCCCAACGGGGATCAGGTCTACAAGGTCGTCGCGGTGTATGTCGCGCAGAGTTTTCAGGGGCACCTTCGCCCGGATCCCGCCGAAGCCCTCGACGCGCGGTTCTTCGACCCGTTCTCGTTGCCAGAAAACGTTTTCAGCCAGGAACGCGGCTTCATCGAGAAGTACCGGGAAACGACGGCGGAAGTCAGCCGATGAAGCACCCGCAGATCTCCTTCGCCACCGCCGCGGGCTCGTCGTTCGGCGGCGCGGGCGAGGGCTCCCCCTGCCGGGCCAACGAAGACTGGGTCGGTGCCCTGCCGGACGCGGTCGTCGTCCTCGACGGCGCCGGAGTCCCCGAGGGCGTCGACACCGGCTGCGTGCACGGCGCCGCCTGGTACGCCGCCGAACTCGGGCAGCGGGCGGTGCGCCGGCTCGGCGCCCACCCCGAGCTGGGGCTGGCCGACACGCTCGCCGCCGCCATCGCCGACCTCGCCGCCGACCACCGGCTCACCTGCGATCTCGGTCATCCCGGCACCCCGTCGGCGACGGTGGCCATGGTCCGTTTCCGGGACAGCGAAGTGGACTACCTGGTGCTGTCGGACGCGACCGTGCTCCTGGACGACGGCCACCGCGTCGAGGCCGTCTGCGACCAGCGCAACCACGCGATCTCCCCCGAACTGAGCGAGTCCAGCCGGCGGCACGTCCCCGGTCGTCCCGACCACGAACAGGCGTTGCGGCACTCGATCACCGTCGTGCGGGAACACCGGAACCGGCCGGGCGGGTTCTGGATCGCCAGCGCCGATCCGGCGGCGGCACACCACGCGTTCACCGGCTCACGTCCCCGTTCCGCGCTCCGCCGGGTCGCCCTGCTGACCGACGGTGTCACCCGCCTGGTCGAGATGTTCGGGGTGGCGGGCTGGCCCGATCTGCTCGACATCGCCGAGCACATCGGCCCGCGCGCCCTGCTCGAAAAGGTCCGTACCTGGGAGAACCGGGACCGGGAAGCGGCACGGTGGCCGCGGACCAAGATCCACGACGACGCGACCGCGGTGCTGTGCCTGCCCTAGCCCGGTGATCCGAGGGCACTACTGGAGGGAACATGACAGTCTCGCCGACACCGCCGACCATCGGCGTGATCATCCCCGCCTGCGACTCGGCGGAGTTCATCGACCAGGCGCTGGCCTCCGTCGCGGCGCAACGGCAGCCGGTCGACCAGGTCGTCGTGGTCGACGACGGTTCCCGCGACCGCACCGGTGTGCTGGCGGCCCGATGGGCGCAGGTGCTGCCGCTGACCGTGCTCAAGTCGGAAACCCGCGGTGGCATCTCGCACGCCCGGCAGCGCGCGATCGCGGCGCTGGAAACCGAGGTCGTCCTCCAACTGGACGCCGACGACTTCCTGCTCCCGCACCACGTTTCGACGATGTGCGCGGCGTACCTGGAGAAGCCGGGGCTGATCAGCCCCCGCCCCCTGGTGTGGAACGGCGTCGATCCCTGGCAGGTGGCGGCCTACCACAAGAATTCGCTGCCCGCGCCCGGAGACCAACTGGACCAGTTGCTGGTCCAGAACTACGTCGTGATCGGCGGGATGTACAGCAGGGAGCTCTACGCCGAAGCCGGGGGATACCGCCCGATCGACTACTACGAGGACTGGGATCTGTGGCTGCGGATGGTGGCGGCCGGGGCCACGGTGAGCAAACCCGCGGAAGCCACCTACGTGTACCGGGTCCGGGCGAACAGCGTCAGCGGGCTGGTGGACCGTCACGCGGCGGAATCCTGCGTGCTCACCAGGTTCCTGGCGGACTGCACCCAGCCGCGCTACCGGCGCACCGCGAAGATCTCGCTGCTGCAACGCATCGGCGCGACGTCCATCGCCCGCCTGCCGGAGACCGCGCTGAACGCCGGGCAGCGGGACGTGCTCGCACGGCTGGGCGTGCCCGTCGACCGCGTCCGTTCGGCCAGGCTCGATCCCGATCTCGGCCTGTTCGTCGCGACCCCCGACGACCGGTCCGGTGCACTGTGGACGGTCGTCGATCTCGCGGCGGAGGACATCGTGCTGCGCGGCCGTCTGGCGGGCGAGGCACTGGTCGTCGATTACGCCGGCGACGAGGCACTGGTCCTGAAGCGATCGTCCCTGCGCGACACGCTCGCCGCGCAGGGCGCGTGAAGACGTCGAAGCTCCCCCTCTTCGTCTTCGAGAACGCCGTGCGGGCACCGAGGGAGGGAGGCCACGGTGAAGGTGCTCATCGCGGGCGGCGCCGGTTACATCGGCAGCACGATCGCCTCGGCCTGCGCGGACGAGGGCATCGAACCGGTGATCCTCGACAATCTCGCGACCGGCAGGCGCGAGTTCACCGCGGGGCGTGTCTTCTACGAGGGAGACATCGCCGACGGCGCGCTCGTCGACCGCGTCTTCGGGGAGCATCCGGACATCGACGCGGTCATCCACTGCGCGGCGCTGATCGTGGTTCCCGATTCGGTCACCGATCCCGTCCGGTACTACCGGGCGAATGTCGCCAAGAGCCTGGAATTCGCCGCCCATCTGCTGCGCAACGGCTCCCGGCGCCTGGTGTTCAGCTCGTCGGCGTCGATCTACCGGCCCGCCGCGGACCTCAGCGTGAACGAGCACTCGCCCATCACGCCGCAGAGCCCGTACGCGCGGACCAAGGCCATCTGCGAGCAGATGTTCGCCGATATCGCCGCCACGCAGCCGATCCGGGTGCTGTCCCTCCGCTATTTCAATCCGATCGGCGCGGATCCCAAGATGCGCACCGGTCTGCAGTTGCGGCGGCCGAGCCACGCGCTGGGCCAGATGATCCAGGCCCAGGAACAGGGCTGCCCGTTCCGGGTGACCGGCACCGACTACCCCACGCGGGACGGGTCCGGGATCCGGGACTACGTGCACGTGTGGGATCTGGCCGCCGCCCACGTGGCCGCGCTCGGCAGATTCGACACCCTTTTCGAGGAGGACGCCCGTTTCACGGCGATCAACCTCGGCACCGGAACGGGAACCACCGTCCGGGAGTTGTTCACCGCCTTCAACAAGGTGACCGATCTGCCCCTCGAGTCCGTCGACGTCGACCGGCGGCCCGGTGACGTCGTGGGCGCCTACACCCGCAGCGACCGCGCCCGGCACCTCCTCGGCTGGCAGCCCGAATACTCGATCGCGGAGGGAATCCACCATTCCCTGCAATGGGCCACGCTCCGCGACGACGTCCTGGAGCCGTGAAGGTCCGTCATTGCCCGTTGGCGGCGAGGAATTCGTCCCGGATCTCGCTGGTGGTGTGCGGGTTCCACAAGGCGTGCAGGGGCGCGTGGATGGACGGCCGCACTGCGAGGACGCGCACGCGGCCGTCCGCGGCGGTGCCGGGCCGCGCCGTCACGAAGGCGACGTGCCGGGTGCCGAGGACGGCGGTGACCGGCGGGGTGCCCTGGATGGGGTTCCGGGTGACGCGGGGCTCGAACCCGGCCCGGCGGCAGTGGTCGAGCAGGAGATCGGTGTAGCCGGACCGGCCGGGTTCGCCCCACACCACGAACTGCTCGCCGGCGAGTTCGGGAAGGCCGACGTGGTCCCGGCCGGCGAGCGGATGGTCCGCGTCGACGGCGATCGCCAGCCGGTGCCTCGCGAGCGTGGTGCGCGTCAGCCCGTGCGGTGGCCGCGTCCCCCGGCACAGCGCGATGTCGAGCCCGCCGCCGAGGAGCTGCTCGACGAGCTGGCCGGGATACCGCTGATTCACCTCGGTGCGCAGGTCCGGCAGCTCGGCGAGCACGGTGCGCAGCAACGCGGTGACCTCCTCGCCCGTCACCGCCGGGGTGTGCCCGATCCGCAGCGTCGCGGCTTCCCCTCGGCCGATCCGCCGCGCCCGCCGGACGGCCGACCGGGCGACGCCGTGCAGGACACGCGCGTCCTCGATCAGGGCCAGCCCGGCGGGCAGCGCGGTGACGCCCGTGGCGTCGCGGTCCAGCAGCGGGACGCCGACCTCGCGTTCGAGGGTGCGGATCGAGGTGCTCAGCGCCTGCTGGGAAAGGTGCAGCCGCGCGGCGGCGCGGGTGAAACTGCCTTCCTCGGCGACGGCGATCAGATGGTCCAGCTTGCGCAGATCCAAGCCCATGTCACCCTCCCCCGCGTCCGGCCCGCCCGCCGGGCGGCGGGGTCAAGCCTGCCCGGTGTCGAACCGGGCGATCCTGCCGTCCCGCACGGTGAACCGCCAGCGCGTCCGCATCGCGCCCCACGTCGAGTTCGTGAACGTCGCCACCAGCGCCAAGCCACCGTCCTCTTCGGACTCGACGGTCATCCGCCCGTCCGCGGAGAAGATCTCCTTGTCCACCCACGCGGCCAGATCCCGGTCCGTGCCGTCGTCGGACATGGTCGCGTCCTCGGCCAGTACCGCGTCGAACGCCGCCCGGTCCCCGGCGTTGATCGCGGCCACGAACGCCTGGACGACCGGGTTCGTCGGTTGCTGCGTCATCTTCTGCTCCTTCTCGTGCGCCGGACGGCCCCGTCGATCATCACCCACCCGGCGCCGCGTGGCGTGGTCAGCGGGTGGTGTAGCCGCCGTTGGCGAAGATCGTCTGCCCGGTGATCCACCAGCCGTCGGTCGCCAGGAACCGGACCAGCGGCACGATGTCCTCGATCTGCGTGAGCTGGTTGCCCAGCGCCTGGGACTTGTGGAACTCCACCCGTTCGGGGGTCTCCTGCGGGTAGAAGAACGGCGTGTCCATCGGGCCGGGCGCGACGTTCGTGACCGAGATGCCGCGCGCCGCGAACTCCTTGGACGCCGCACGGGTGAAGTGTTCCAGCGGCGCCTTGCCGCCGGCGTAGGTGGAATAGCCGTCGGTGTAGGCGGCCAGCAGGGAGGTGACCAGGCTGATGATCTTGCCGTGGTCGTTGAGCCTGCGGCCCGCCTCCTGGAGGAAGAAGTACGCGGCCTTGGCGTTGATCGCCAGCATCGTGTCGTACTCGTCCTCGGTGGTTTCGAGGATCGGCTTGCGCAGCACCATCCCGGTCGTGTTCACCGCCACGTCGACACCGCCGAACTCGTCGACCGCGACGTCGAACAGCCGCCGCACCTCGCCGACCCGCGTCAGATCCGCCTGCACGATGACCGCCTGCGACCCGGCCGCGCGTACCGCGTCGGCGGTCTTCTCGGCGTCCGCCTCCGACCCGTCGCCGTGGTAGTGGATCACGACCTTCGCACCGGCGTCCGCGAACGTCGTGCTGGTCAGCCCGCCCAGGTTCTTCGCGCCCCCGGCGATCACCGCGACCTTGTCCCGCAACGTGTGTTCCGTCATCGATCCGCTCCTCTTTCCCTTTCACCCGGCCGTTTTCCGGGCCTGTCCCCACGCTAAGCAGCGCGACGGGACGCTGGGAAACACAAAGATCGAGTGCCCCGACAACGCCTATGGATACCCCCAGGCCGAGGCCTTCCGGCAGGTCCGTGAAGGACTCCTTCCCGGCCTGTACCTACTAGTATGTATAGTGAGGGCATGGACACGAGGGAGCGGCTCATCGAGAGCACCCGCGCGCTGTTGTGGGAGCGCGGCTACGTGGGCACCAGCCCGAAGGCGATCCAGGAGCGGTCCGGCGCGGGGCAGGGCAGCATGTACCACCACTTCCAGGGCAAGCCCGACCTCGCACTGGCCGCCATCGACCGCAGCGCGCAGGACCTGAGAACCAGGGCCGAGGCCGAACTGGACGGTCCGGGCACCGTGCTCGAGCGGGTCACCGCGTACCTGCGGCGGGAGCGGGACGCGCTGAAGGGCTGCCCGGTCGGGCGTCTCACCCAGGACCCCGACGTCATGGCGGATCCTGGACTGCGCAAGCCGGTCGAAGAGACCTTCGCCTGGCTCACCGGCAAACTGGCCGCGCTGCTCGCCGAAGGCCGGGAGAACGGCGAACTCGACGCCGCACTCGATCCGTCCGCCACGGCCACCGCGCTCGTCGCCGTCCTGCAGGGCGGTTACGTCCTGGCCCGCGCCGCCGGGTCGGCGACGGTATACGCCGAAGCCGTCGACGGCGCCCTCGGCCTGCTCACCCGCTGATCCCCACCGAAGGAGACCACCGACATGCCTTTCGTCCGTATCGACGCGCTCAAGGCGGACACCGCCCGGCTCGACGCGCTCGGCCGCGCCGTGCACGAGGCCATGACCGAGACGATCGACATCCCGGCCGACGACCGGTTCCAGGTCCTCACCAGTCACGACGGCACCCGCGGCACGCTGCGCTACGACGACGGCTACCTCGGCATCCGCCGCGACGACGACCTCGTGTTCGTCTCGATCACCATGCGGCGCGGGCGCACACCGGAGCAGAAGCAGGCGCTGTATCGCCGGATCGCCGAACTCGCCGGGAAGTACGCGGGCACCGAGCCGCGGAACGTGTTCGTCAGGCTGACCGAGAACGAGCCGATCGACTGGTCGTTCGGCGACGGCATCGCGCAGTACGCCGTCGGGTGACCCCGGCCAGGACACCACGGTGTCCTAAGTGGACAGAAAGTTCCAGGGCTCAGCTCAGCCATTGATAGCCGGAAGGGCGTGCGGGCGGCATGTTGCCGGCGGCGACCATCTTGAAGACGGTCACCACGTTCACTTCCTCGTTCTGGTCGGCGAGCATCGTCATCACCCGGCTGACACACGGATAGACGAGTTGTTCGTCCATCGTGGTGACCGCGAAGCCCTGCCAGGCACCGTCGGTGACGTACCGCCACCGCCAGCCGAGCTTCAGCCGCCACTGCTCGCCGAGCAGGAATCCCAGGGCCGTAGCCTCCGCGACGAGCTCGTCCTCGCCGAGACAAGTGGTGCGCCGCCGGGAGATCCGCTTGGCGACCGCACGGACGACGCGGCGCGGGGAGGCATAGCGCCGGAGCCCGAGTTCGACCCGGGCGCGTGCGGCCTTCCGGGTGATCTCGATCCGTTCCGGCTCGGTGAGTTCCCGTGCCCAAGCCATCGCGGCCCCCGGTTCAGCCCGTCATCGTCGACGACTCCCGGGATACCACATGGCGGCCCCGAACACGAGGCCGCCGATGAACATCCGCCCGAGCGCCACGGCGGCCCGACCCGTTCGCCGGACCGGGCCGCCCGGCGATCACCGCGTGCTCGCCACCCGTTGCCGGGTGAGCACACCGAGCGCGATCATCGCGGCACCGAGAGCGAGATGCAGCCAGTTGTCCGCGGTGTTGACCGGGACGAAGTTGGCGGCACTGCCCTGATCGACGATCAGGCCGAACAGCCACAGCACGAGGTAGACCGCTCCCCCGCCCAGCAGGAAGACCCTGGCCCCGCCGGGGCCGCGGGACAGCACCAGCCCGGCGACGCCGAAGAGCAGGTGCACGACGTTGTGCAGACCCGAAACCGAGAACACGCCCAGCAGCAACGCCGTCGAGTGATGCCCGAACATCGTGAACCCGTCCATTCCGGTCGTGACACCGGGCACGAATCCGAGGATCCCGACGAGCAGGAAGACCGATCCCACGCCCACCGCGACGACCTGTGCGGCGGCCCGCGCGGTGAGCAGGGAACGCGGCGCGTTCGTCATGACTTCTCCTTTCCGCGCGACGGATTACTTGTTCGTCCCCGGGGTGAGAACCTTGTCGATGACGAAAACGGTGGCGTTCCTGGTCGGAATGTTGCCGCAGAGGACCTTGGCGCCGTTGACCGTCATGTTCTCGCCGGAGCCCTCGATCTTCACCGGGCCGCCCGTGCTGTTGAGCGAAGTGACGCTGCCCGCCGCGGCGAGTCCCTTGGCGTCGTAGCGTTTCCCGGCGACGTGATACTGCAGGATGGGTGCCAGCTTGTCCGGGCTCGCCGCCAGTTCCTTGAACTTCGCGTCGCCCAGCGCGGCGAACGCCGGATCCGCGGGCGCGAACACGGTGATCGCCTGCTGGCTGTTGAGCGTGTCGGCCAGGTTGGTCGCCTTCACCGCCGCGACCAGTTTGGTCAGCAGGGGGTTGGTCGACGCCGCGCTCGCCACCGGCATGGGCCCCATCGAATCCAGGCTGCCCGGCGCGTTCCCTTGCGGCAGCTGGGAACACGCCGGGCCGAACACGTCGGCGTTCGTGGTGACACCGGCGGCCGCCGCCGGACTCGACGCCGGCGCGCTCGCCGGGCTCGACGCAATCGGAGCGCCGGAACCGCCGCCCGGTGAAGCACTTCCACCACTGCAGGCGGCGAGCGGGCAAACTCCGGCGACGGCGGCGGCCGCGGCCCCGATGAGACGAATCTTCACGTGAATCCCTCCATTGTGCGATGCACTTCCCCGTAGTGGTTCGTGCTGCGAGTAATTCGTCGCCGCGTCCGAAAAGGATTGCCATCCATTCGAGTGACGCAAAATCCTTTGTGGACTATCGAAGGAAAACCCGCGTCAGGTAAGGGAAATCATCGCGACGGCCGGAGTGGTCGGATGCGCCGAACCACCGGCGGGCTCGGCGGTGATCCCCACCCGGTCGGCTTCCTGAGGTATCGCCGCGAGCACCGGCGGGGCCTGCTGCCCTGCCAGCAGCCCCGCCGAACGCGGACCGTCCGGGCCGATCACCCACACCTGGTACACCCGCGCCGGATCCAGCGCGGGCAGTCCCGCCGCCAGCACGACGATCTCGCCCCGCGCCCGCGAGACCACGACCCGCGTCCCCGCCCCCGGCCCGGTTCCGTGCACGGTGACGGCGTCGGGCGCGGCGAGCACGCTGCCGACCGCCGCCTCGTACCGCTGTGCGGGATCCGGCGTCTGCCCCGGTCCCGCCACGATCACCCCAGCGACGACCGCCGCCGCGGCTACGCTCGCGATGGCCCAGCGCCGCCACCGCCGCGCGGGTCTGCCGTCCCCGTCCGTCACGACCGGCGGCCGCTGGCGCGTCCGGGCGATCCCGTCGAGCACCGCCGCACGCAGCCGGGCCGGCGGCTCCACGACCGACGCCGCACCCAGCCGCGCGGCGGTTTCCCTGAGCTCGAAGACTTCCTGACGGCACGTCGCGCAGTCGGCGAGATGCCGCTCGAACGCGATCCGTTCGGTCTCCGAGACGGCGTCCAGCGCGTACGCCCCGGTCAAGGTGTGGACTTCGGCGTTCATCGCCCCACCCCCAGGCAGTCCCGCAGCCGGATCAGCCCGTCGCGGATCCGCGTCTTCACCGTCCCGGCCGGAGCACGGAGCACTTCGGCGACCTCGGCGTAGGTGTAGCCGTTGAAGTAGGCCAGCACGATCGACTCGCGCTGCAACCCGGTCAGCGCCGACAGGCAGCCCCGCACCCGCTCGCGTTCGAGGTTCGCCAGCACCGACTCGGTCACCGAATCGAACGGCCGCTGCCGGTCGAGCGCCCCGGCACGCTCCTCGCGCTCGTCCGCCGCCGACTCCGACCGCAGCCGGTCCACCGCCCGCCGGTGGGTGATCATCAGCACCCACGCCATGACGTTGCCCCGCTCGGGCGAGTACCGCGCCGCGCGGCGCCAGACGTCCACCAGCGCCTCCTGCGCGACCTCCTCGGCCTGCGCCCGGTCCCGCATCACCCGCACGGCCAGCCCGAACACCGCGCCCGACACCGCGTCGTAGAGCCGCGAAAACGCGGCCTCGTCCCCGGCGCCGACCCGCTGCACCAGCTCCGCGAGTTCGGCGCCCGCCGTCCGTTCACCGTTTCCGGGCGCGGAAAATCCCACGCGCTCACCCATGCTCGTCCTCACCGCCCGCATCGGCCCCCGCCGGACCGACACCTCCACCGGACATTCGTCGCGGCGGCCGGGGCGGATTGGCCAGGCCGGGAACACGACGGCGCCGCCCGTACCCGATTTCGGTGCGGACGGCGCCGTGGAGCGGAGCGATTCAGCGGTAGACGCGCATGCCATTCGCCGCCGCGGCGGCGAATCCGTTGGCGAAGTTCGCGTCGACCTGCGCGCGTTCCCGCGCGTCGGGAATCGCGTTCTTGCAGGAGATCCCTGGCCCGTGGCCGGACATCAGCTCGGAGCAGGGACCGCTGTAGTGATCGGGAAGACCGAGGTTGTGCCCGATCTCGTGGGCGAGGATCCGGGTGGGATCGTTGCCCTCGGCCACCTGCTCGGTGTCGATGTAGATGTCGCCCCTGCCGTGCCCGTCGGTCTGCGTGTACGAACCGCCGCCGGTCACCTCGTGGATCAGGATCGTGGCGGCACCGCCCGCGTCGAGGTGCACGTTGTGCACCGCGCCGTTCCAGTTCGCCGCGGCCTGCGTGGCCTCGGCCTGGTAGTCGGGGGCGTCCGAGGCGTCGTAGTACAGGTTCACCACCAGCGGCGAGGCTTCGGCGGCAGTCGCCGTCTGGACGCCCGACAGCGGGAGCAGGACGGCCGCGAACCCGGTCGCGGCGTAGGCGAAACGACGCCGGCTCATTGCGTGCCTCCCGCGAAACGCCCGATCTGCCCGTCGATCCACGAGCGGTACTGGGCGATGCCGGTGTAGAGCGTGCTGGTCGCGCACTCGCCCCCGTTGTCGCCCGGCCCGTGAGTCTCGCCCACGAGCGTCCAGTTGCCCGAGGAGCCGACGATCGCCGGACCGCCGGAGTCGCCGTGACACGCGGAATGCGCGTAGTCCCCGGAAATGCAGACGTCCTCCGCGCCGCCGCCACCCTCGGCACACGCGCCGCTGTCGAGAACGGTGAGGTCGATTTCCTGCAGTGTCTCCGGAGTCTGGCAGCTGGGCCAGCTCAGGCAGCCCCAGCCGAGCAGGCGGGCGCCGGTGCCCGGCGCGGGGTTGCTGTCGGCCATCCGGATCGGGGCCGACCGGGCGGGCTGCGAAAGGTGCATCAGGGTCAGGTCGGTACCCGGGTTGGTGATGGCGCGGTCGATCCGGCCGACCTCACCGCCGGAACTGTGCTGACTGGAGCCGATCCGCCCCTGGGAAGCGCTTCCACAGTGGTGGGCGGTCACGATCCATTGAGGAGCGACGAGACTGCCGCCGCAGCCGTTGCTCAGTGCCACCATGAACGAATACGTTTCGGTGGCGTCGCCGCCGCCGATGATGGACGGCTGGGCGGTGTCCGGCGACGATGCCGCCGACGCCGGGGCGGCGAGTGCGAGCACTACGGCGCACGCGCCGAGTGCGGCCAACAGGATTCTGCGCACAGCAATTCCCTCCATACGTAATCAAGTGCCCTAAACGGACAACCGACACAAGCGAGACAGCCACGCACCGGACGTTCGGTGGGGAGCGGTGCATTCGCCCGGCGGCCACAGGATTGCAGGGTTCGAAAAACCCGGACACCTTCGAAGGGAGGGAATTAACCGACCACACCGGACCGCTCTCGCGCGCCCGGGATTTTCGCCGTACCCCGCACTCGCGCATTCCGGAATTCCCGGCGAATTTTCCGCCGGGTACCGTGAATCCCCGGAACTCCGGAACACCGGCCCGCGCGATCCCGCAGGAAAGGCGGATATCACAGGACCGGCGGCCGAGAGGAACGCGAACTCCGCGGGGATCGCACGTCCGCGGCCCGGCGACGCCTCGCCGCTAGGGCACGAAGTCCTTTCGCCCGATGACTTCGTCTCCGGGCTCGGCGCGCCCGCAGGCGAGTACCGTCAGTGCACGACGTCCCTTGCCTGGAGGTGGTGCGTGGTGACCCGGGTGTTCCTGGTCGACGATCACGAAATCGTCCGGCGCGGCCTGGCCGACCTGCTGGGCAGCGAGCCCGACCTGGAGATCGCCGGGGAAGCCGCCTCCGCGGCCGAAGCGCTGACCAGGATTCCCGGCAGCGACGCCGAAGTCGCGGTCCTCGACGTACGCCTGCCCGACGGCAACGGCGTCGAGCTGTGCCGCGAACTGCTCTCCACCGTGCCGGGCCTGCGCTGCCTGATGCTCACCTCCTACGCCGACGACGAGGCGCTGTTCAACGCAATCATGGCCGGCGCCGCGGGCTTCGTGCTCAAACAGGTCCTCGGCAACGACCTCGTCTCCGCCATCCGTACCGTCGCGTCCGGCGGATCGCTGCTCGACAGCCGCACCACCGCCGCGCTGCTCAACCGCATCCGCAAGGAACGCGACACCAGTGACCCGGTCGCCGCGCTGTCCGAACAGGAACGCGCCGTGTTCGACCTCATCGGCGAAGGGCTCACCAACCGCGAAATCGGCGAACGTCTCTTCCTCGCCGAGAAGACCGTGAAGAACTACGTCTCCCGCCTGCTCGGCAAACTCGGCATGCAACGCCGCACCCAGGCCGCCGTCCTCGCCACCGAACTCCGCCGCGCCGCGGGCCAGGCGCGGCCGCCGGAATAAGCGCTGCCTACCGCGGTGGGTCCAGGACGCCGATGACCGACTCGGCGGAAACCGCGCCGCGCGGCCCGCCGCCGCCCGCGCTCCGCGAGTCCACCGCCTCGGCGCGGTTGTCGCCCAGCACCCACAGGCCGTCCGGCGGGACCACGACCGGGCCGAACCGCTGCTGCCCGCCGCCGGGTTCGCCCGCTTTCGCGTGGACATACGGTTCGTCCAGCGGTGTGCCGTCGACCAGGACGTGGTCCGCCGGATCGCAGCACACCACGGTCTGGCCGCCTGCCGCGACGACCCGCAGGATCATCCGGTGCCCGTCATCCACCCGCCAGGCGGGCGGCGGGGTGAACAGGACGATGTCCCCGGGATGCGCGCGATACGTCCCTGGCACGACCGAGCGGAACGTGACGTTCTCCCGTACCCAGAGCGTCGGCGTCATCGAAGCCGACCCGACCTGGACGCTCTCCGTCCTGGCCGGGGCCGGTGCGCCGTCCACTGCCTCCGGCCCGCAGCCGGTGAGCAGGGCGACCGCCACGAGCCCGGGTACGAACCGCATACACTGCTGGACCATTGCGTCCTTCCGAGTGACCGATGGTCACCCGGATCCTGCCGACGGCGGATGAATTCCCGATGACACGCGGCCGCGTCACGCCCCGGGGCCGCGGTGCTGCTCGTCGAACTCCCGGCCCGCCGAACGCTGTGTCCGCACCCGCAGCAACCGTTCCTTCTCCGCGGAATCCTCCTCGTTGAGGCCCAGCTCCACCGCACGCCGGATCTGCTCGCGGTTGTCGCGCACGACCGCCGAGAAGAAGTCGTCGATCCTCGGGTCCAGCAGCACCTCGAGGATCACGCGGAACGAGGTGTCCACCGCGCTGCGCACGATCTCGTCGTGGAAGGGGAGCCGCCGCAGCTTGCCCAGCTGCGGGTCCTCGCTCAGCTTCTCCCGGATGATGGCCTGCAGCTCGGCCCGGTTCTCGCTGAGCGACTTGGCGAGGTTCTCCGGGTAGTTCCCGGTCTCCAGCACCTTGACCACCTCGTCGAGCACCGCGATCGTCACGGGTT
The DNA here is from genome assembly GCF_042739895.1 of Amycolatopsis sp. NPDC059021. Taxonomy (NCBI): domain Bacteria; kingdom Bacillati; phylum Actinomycetota; class Actinomycetes; order Pseudonocardiales; family Pseudonocardiaceae; genus Amycolatopsis; species Amycolatopsis sp. NPDC059021. The sequence continues at coordinate 54,895 of NZ_JBHYIQ010000005.1, read as the reverse complement.
TCTTGATGGCCTGCACGATCGGCTCGGACAGCTTGTCCACGAGCCGGTAGGTGAACTGCTCCCCGAGCGCCCGGTCGGCGGCGCGGCCGATGCGGACGAGCAGCAGCACGACCACGACGAACCGGTGCGCGCTCATCGCCGGATGCGCGACGGGGATCATCGCGAACAACTCGTACCAGTTGCGGACCAGGAATCGCACGTCCCAGCCGCGTTTGCGCCAGCGCCACAGGAATTCGAGGAAGAACACCGTGCACACGCCGCAGTCGACGTAGAAGATCACCATCCCGGCGCGGTAGGAAGGCGGGCTGAGCAGCATGAAACCCAGCAGGCCGACCGACACCACCGAGAGCGTGAACATCACCCAGTCGTCGGCGTGCACGTTCCCCGGGAGGATCCCGCTGTTGAGCTCCGGCTGCGCCGTGCCGCCACGCGCGCCGGATCCACGGGTCGTAGCCATACCGAACGTCTCCAGACTCGCACCATCGGACCGCTGATGTCGCTGTACACCACTGACAGCGGTCGATCATGGCACGAGCCGGCGCGTCACCGGCCCGACCCGCCGGTCATCGTGACCGGGATTCGCTCCTTCCCCGTCCGGTATCCCGGCCCGGCTCGGCCCGCCGGATGCCCGGATGCTGCGGGAGGACGTCGATGCCGTGTTCACGCCGGTACACGAGATCGCAGTCCCAGCATTGTTTCGGCACCCCGTGGACGTCGTGCTCCCGCGGCCCTTCGAACTCGGCGTCCGCGGTGGCCCCGCACAGCATCGTGATCTGCTCCCCCGGCCGGGGAACGCTGGTCAGCCGGGTGCGATGCCAGCGGCCGTCGATGACGGGGTGGACGGCGTCGAGGTTGAGGTAGATCAGCGCGCTCATCGGCCGGTCTCGCCGCTCGGCCGGGCGGCTTCGGCCGCCCGCGCACGCTCCTCGGCGAGTTCGCGCAATTGTCCGGGGTCGGTCTCCACCGGCGGAGCCCCCGAGTTCTTGAAATCCGAGACACGCCACTGGTCTGTCACGCCCGGCCTCCCAGGCAGCTGCCGAAGTGCTCTCTTCGTGTCAACATACGAGCAACTCTGGCGCAGAGTGATGACAAGAAACACTGCCTGTGACCATCAATTGCCCCCAGGCAGAAAAGTGATCTGTGCGTCGGAGGCATAGAGCACCCGATCGGGTCTTCCGGCGGTAGCCTCGGCGACGTGGACCTCCTGCCGTTCGACGAGTACGTCCGTTCGCTGAACCGGAAGCGAATGTCCGCGGGAGTCCTCTACTACGACGACGCGGACCGGATCCTGCTGGTCGAACCGTCCTACAAACCGCACTGGGACATTCCCGGCGGCGCGTGCGAGGCCGAGGAAGCGCCGTGGCGGACCGCGGCCCGCGAAGTCGGCGAGGAGCTGGGCATCGCCGCCACCCCGGGCGATCTGCTGGTCATCGACTACATGCCCACCAGCGACCGGATGCCGGAAGGTCTCGCTTTCATCTTCGACGGCGGCGCCATTTCCGAGGCCGAGGTCAAAGCGCTCGAGATCACCGATCCGGAAATACTGTCCGCGGAGCTCGTTTCGCTCGCGGACGCCACCGCCCGGCTCAAACCATCACTCGCTCGCCGTCTGGCCATCGCACTCGAAGCGGCCCACACTCGAACTTTGGCCATCTGCGACAACGGGGTGCGCGCACAGCGCTAGGGTCGTCCTCCTGCCGCGCACCGCCGGAGGAAGAAATGACGACAACCGCTTCACTGGCGGAAAATCTCGCCCGTTTCCGCAAGGCGAGGGATATGTCGCAAGAACAGCTCGCGGAGGCGGCGTCGGTCGGGGTCGACACCGTCGCCAGGATCGAGCAGGGCACCCGCAAGACCAGCAGGCCCGCCACCCTGCGCAAACTGGCCGCCGCGCTCGGCGTGTCCGTCGACGCGCTGCTGGGCAACCTCTCCGCGCCGCATTCCCGCGACGTCGACATCACCCCGCTGCGGCGGGCGATCAACACCGATTCCCACGTCCCCGGGCTCGACGACTTCGCCGACACCACCGAGCTGCTCTCGCTGCCGGAGCTGACGGCGAGTGCCCACGCGGCGTGGCGCGCCTACGTCGACGGCCTGCACGGGCAGCTCCTGCACGCGCTGCCCGCCGTGCTGACCGACGCCCGCCGCGTGGTCCGGGACACCGCCGACGACAACCGGGCCGGGGCACACCGCGTGCTGTCCACCGCCTACCGGCTGGGCGCGGGAATAGCGGGCAGGCTCGGCTTCGACGACCTCGCCTACTCGTCGGCGGCGAAAGCCGTGACAGCGGCGAGGGAATCCGACGCACCCGACGTCGAAACCGCGATTTCCCTGCGCTATCTGGCGTGGACACTGGTCCGGCAGGGCCGGGCGGGTGACGCCGAGCGGGTGGCCACCACCGCCGCGGCCGCGATCGAGCCCCGCATGCTCGACCGCGATCCGGTGCGGGCCGGCGTGTTCGGCAATCTCCTGTTCAACGCCGCGACCGCGGCGCTCACCGCCGGTGCCCCGCATCGCGCCGAGGACCTGCTCGTGACCGCGAACGCCGCCGCCACGCGCTCCCGCGGCGACACCGCGACCGAGGCGGCGATCTTCGGCCCCCGGGTGGCGGCGTTGCACCGCGTCGACTGCGCGGTCCGATCGGGCGATCCCGAGGAAGCGCTTCATCTCGCCGACGCCGTCCCCGAGACCGCCGGTGACGTCCCCGCGTTCTGGGAGGCCGGGCACCGGCTGTTCCTGGCCGCGGCCGCCGCCGAGTTGCACCGCGACAAGGAGGCGATCGGCTGGCTCGCCGAGGCGCGGGATCTCGCGCCGGACTGGGTCCGTTACCAGCCGCTCGGCGCGGGCACCCTGCGCCGCCTGATCGACAGGGCGCCCCGGCGGCGCGGCCCCGCCTACGCCGCGCTCGCCGCGCACTACGGCGTCATCACGCCGGACGCCGCCCGTTCCTGACCCCGGGACGTCCTTTGTGGACAGCCGGAGCCCGTTCGACCAGCCGGGTCGCCGTGGCGGCCGAACGGGTGATGACGCGTGCGCTGTGCCAGCCCCGTGGCACGGAACCGGACAGCAGGGCCGCGCGCGTCTTGGCCGCCCGCCGGACATGCCGCGCGAAGGACCGTTCCCGGATCAGGCGACCTCGATCGCGCTGCCCGGCCAGCGCTTCGTCGGCGGTGGCGTCGAGCCAGAGCATGCGGACCCGGCGCCCGGTCACCTTGCCGAGCGCGGCGAGCAGCGCTCTCGTCGATGCCCGGGTGGCAGGCTCGTGCACGACGACCGGGCCACCGGCCGACGCCGCCCGCCCGACGACCCGCGCCCGGTGGCCCGCGTGCACCAACGGCCGGTACCAGCGGTACGCCACCGAGGCGGGCAGCACCTCCCGCAGCCGGAGGCGCACCTGATCGGAGTCGAGCACCGGCAACTCGCCCGCGGCGTGCCGCAGCATCGTGGTCTTGCCCGCTCCGGGAAGTCCGGCCACGACGAGCAGGTCACGGCCGTCCAGTTCGATCGTGGTCGGCTCACGCATACCCCCACAACGCGAAGCGAAAAGTAAAGGTTCCTTTACCGCGTTTTGCCCTGCTCACGCAGGGCGTCGAGCACGGCGCGCACGTCGGGGCGACGCGACACGCCCGTCCTGGTCAGCGCGTAGACCTTGCGGGACACCGGTTTGCTCAGCGGATGCAGGCTGACCGGGGCGGTCGCGGCGGGCAGCGCCAGCCGCGGGACCAGCGCGACACCCGCGCCGCCGGCGACCAGCGCGGTGAGCACGGAGAAGTCCGTGGCCTCGGCGACGACGTCCGGGACGAACCCCGCCGCGCCGCAGGCCCGCTGGATCAGCTCGTGGCACGAGTAGTGGCGGGCCGGGACGAGCCAGGGATGCCGGGCGAACGAACGCAGTCGCGCCTTCTCCCCCGCCGCGAGACCGCACTCGGCGGCCACCGCGGGCGGGAGGGCCAGGAGGACGGGGTCGTCGGCGAGGTCGTGTTCCTCGCACGAGGCCGGAGTGTCCCGCGGCAACAGCGTGTAGCTGTGCACGATCGCGATGTCGACCTCGCGGTGCATCAGCGCGGGGAGTGCCGTTTCCGGCTCGTGCTCCACCAGCCGGAGCGCGACGTCCGAAATGGACGTCCACATCGGAGCGACGAGACCCCTTGCCGCCGAAGAGAACGCCGCGATCCGGACGGTGCCCGAACCGTTCGCGGCGAGCGCGGCGAGCGCCGACTCCGCGGCGGCGACCTCGCCGAGGATGACGTCGGCGTGGGAAACGAGCAACCGTCCCGCCGCCGTCAGGACGAGCCCGCGTCCCCGTTTCTCCAGCAACGGCGCTCCCGCTTCCCGTTCCAGCGCCGCGAGCTGCTGCGAAACCGCGGGGCCGGTGAGCCGGAGGGCCTCGGCCGTCGCCGCGATCGTGCCGTAATGCGCCAGTTCGTGCAGCAGGCGCAGGCGCCGGATCTCCAACACGAAAGCTCTCCTTTCTGATAGGTACAGAAAGAGTAACTGGACCTTTTCTATCCTAACCCCGCACGCTGGACGGGTGAGCATTTCCAAAGCCTCCCTCGCCCTGGCCGCCACTGTCGTACTGTGGGCGTCGGCGTTCCCCGCGACTCGTGCCGCCCTCACCGGGTACCAGCCGTACGACCTGGCGTTCGTCCGGCTCGCGGTGGCTTCGGCCGCCTTGGCACTGGCCGCCCCGGTGCTCGGCGTCCGGCTCCCCCGCGCGAAGGACCTACCGCTCATCGCACTGTGCGGCTCCGCCGGGATGAGCGCCTACCAGCTGCTGCTGAACTGGGGTGAGGTGCGGGTTCCCGCCGGGACGGCCAGCCTGCTGATCGCCGTCGCGCCGGTGTTCAGCGCCGCCCTCGCCGCGGCGTTCCTCGGCGAACGCCTGACTCGCCGCAAGGTGCTCGGCAGTGTCATCGCGCTCGGCGGATCCGCGACGATCGCGCTGTCGGGCGGCGAAGCCCGGTACTCGGCCGCGGCGTGGGGCGTCCTAGCGGCGGCGCTGGTGCAAGGCATCTACCACGTCGGCAGCAAACCCCTGCTCCGCCGGTACAGCGGGATCGAGGTCGCCTGTTACGCCACGTGGTCCGGCACGCTGTTCCTGCTCCCGCTGGCACCGTCGGCCGCACACGGGCTCGTCTCGGCGCCTGTCCCGACGACGATTTCCGCGGTGTTACTGGGGATCTTCCCGTCCGCCATCGGCTTCGTCGTCTGGGGCTACGCGGTCGCGCGGTACAGCGTCACCGTCGCGACGGCCGCCCTGTACCTCGTCCCGGTCGTCGCGCTCGCCGTCGCGTTCGCCTGGCTCGGCGAGGTGCCACGGCCGGTCGAACTCCTCGGCGGCGTGGTCAGCATCGCCGGGGTCGTGCTCATCAACCTCCGTGCCCGGAAGGCGCGCGCCCAACCGCCCCGGATTGCTGAAGGGGACCTTCCTCGCGTCAGGTGAGCTGAAGGGGGGGGGTGGAGGCGCGCCCGGGCGCCCACAACCCCCACCCGCACGCACCGCGCCGCGAACAACCGCAGAT
>NZ_JBHYIQ010000005.1:0-49363 GCF_042739895.1 Amycolatopsis sp. NPDC059021 | reverse complement strand
GGCGGTCCCCCCCCCCCCCCCCCCCGCGCTCGCCCCCGCCCCCCCCGCCCACAACCCCCCCACCCCCCCCACGTCGCTACAGGAAGCTGACGTTCTGCGCCAGGGTCAGGCCCCCCGAGTAGTTCACCGTGTTGGTCGCCCGGCGCATGTACGCCCGCCAGGCGTCGGAGCCGGATTCGCGGCCACCGCCGGTTTCCTTCTCCCCGCCGAACGCCCCGCCGATCTCCGCGCCCGAGGTCCCGATGTTGACGTTCGCGATGCCGCAGTCGGAACCGTCCGAGGCGAGGAAACGCTCGGCCTCCTGCTGGTCCCGGGTGAAGATCGACGACGACAACCCCTGTGGGACGTCGTTGTGGAGCGCGATCGCCTCTTCGAACGTGTCGTAGGTCAGGACATACAGGATCGGCGCGAAGGTCTCCTCGCGGACGACGCTGGTCTGGCCGGGCACCCGCACGATCGCCGGTTCGACGTAGGCGGCGTCCGGCGCGACGTCCGCGAGCCGCCGCTTGCCTCCGGCGAGAACCTCGCCGTTTTCGGCCTGCGCCCGCGAAAGCGCGTCACGCATTTTCTCGTGCGCCTGGACGGAGATCAGCGGGCCGACGAGCGTGGTGTCGTCGAACGGGTTGCCGATGGGCAGCTTTTCGTACGCCGTGGCCAGCCGGGACACCAGCTCTTCGGCGACGTCGTGATGGACGATCAGCCGGCGCAGCGTGGTACACCGCTGTCCGGCGGTGCCCGCGGCGGCGAAGACGACACCGTGGGTCACGAGGTCGAGATCGGCCGATGGCGCGACGATCGTGGCGTTGTTCCCGCCGAGTTCCAGCAGCGACCGCCCGAACCGGGCCGCGACCCGCGGCCCGACCTCCCGGCCCATCCGCGTCGAACCGGTGGCGCTGACCAAGGCGACACGGGAATCGTCGACGAGACGCTCGCCGAGAGCGCGGTCGCCGAGCAGCAGCCGGTGCACGTCCCGCGGCGCACCGGTGTCCTCGGCGGCCCGCTCCAGCAGCCGGGACGACGCCAGCGAGATCAACGGGGTCAGCTCGGACGGCTTCCACACCACGGTGTCCCCGCACACCAGGGCGATCGCGGTGTTCCACGACCACACCGCCGCCGGGAAGTTGAACGCCGAGATCACGCCGACGACGCCCAGCGGATGCCACGTCTCGGTGAGCCGGTGTCCTGGCCGCTCCGACGCGATCGTGCGGCCGTAGAGCTGACGGGACAGGCCGAGCGCGAAGTCGCAGATGTCGATCATCTCCTGGACCTCGCCGAGCGCTTCGGACCGGATCTTGCCCGCCTCGATCGTGATCAGGTCGGCCAATTCTCTCTTGTGCTCGCGCAGCAGGTCACCCAGCCGCCGGACCAGCTCGCCGCGCGCCGGCGCGGGAGTGGTCCGCCAGGTCCGGAACGCCTCGGCCGCCGCGGCGACGGCGTCGTCGGTCTCCTCGGCGGTAGTCGCCTTCAGCCCGAACAGGTCCTCGCCGGTGATCGGCGTCCGCGCGGCGAAGCCGTCCCCTTCGACGAGAGTGACACCGACCCGCTCCAGTGCGGCGCGTGCCCGGTCCCGCAGTTCGGCGGTGCTCGGCAAAGTGGTGGCAGGCATGGGTTTCCCTTCCGGAGCGACGCTCCTCGTTCAGACGATATGGGCTTCGGGCCGGGTCCGCGCGCCCCCGGCGAAGCGGGACGCGCTCAGCGGGCCGACGTCCAGGAACGGCTCCCTGCCGAGGCACAGGTCGCGCAGCACCTCGCCGACAGCGGGTGCCTGGAGGAAGCCGTGCCCGGAAAACCCGGTGGCGTAAAGGAAGTTCGACGGGCTCGCGGCCCGGCCGATGAGCGCGTTGTGATCGGGGGTGACCTCGTACAGCCCTGCCCAGCCCGGCCGCAGCCCGACGTCGGCCAGCGCGGGCGCGCGGCGCGCCATGGCCGCGCCGAACCGCGGCAGCCAGTCGTCGGAGTAGCCGAGCCGGAACCCGGGCTCCTCTTCCGGATCGGACATCCCGAGCAGCAGACCGCGCCCCTCGCGGTGGAAGTAGAACGAGGACGCGAAGTCGATGGTAAACGGGACCGCTTCGGGCAGCTCCGGCATCGGCTCGCTGAACAGCACCTGCCGCCGTACCGGGGTCACCGGCAGTGCGACGCCCGCCAGTTCGCCGATCGCGGCCGACCACGCGCCCGCCGCGCAGATCACCGTGCCCGCCCGGATCCGCCCGCAGTCGGTGACCACCGTTCTCGCCTCGTCGCCCTCGGTTTCGATGTCGAGCACCGACGTCCCGGTCAGCAGTGTCGCGCCGAGCCGCCGCGCCGCCGTCGCGTACCCGAGTACCACCGACTCCGGCGTGCAGTGCCCGTCGTCCGGGGAGAACGCGGCGCCGAGCAGGCCGCCGGTGTCGATCAGCGGCGAGAGCCGCCGCGCCTCCTCGACGTCGATCATCCGGCTGGTGACGCCGAGTTCGTTCTGCAGCGCGACATCCCGTTCGAAGGCCGCGACATCGTCCGAAGTGGACAGAAGGAACAGATAGCCGACGCGGTGCAGGTCGATCTCCTGCCCCGGCCGCTGCCCGAACCTCGTGAAGGCCTCCAGGCTGCGGGCGCCGAGCTGGATGTTGAGCTCGTCGGAGAACTGCGCGCGCACCCCGCCGGCGGCCTTGCACGTCGAGCCCGAGCCCAGCTCGGCGCGTTCGAGGAGGACGACGTCGCCGGCTCCGGCTTCGGCGAGGTGGAAAGCGATGCTGGTGCCGATCACGCCCCCGCCGATGATCACGACGGAGGCGCTCGGCGGAACGGCTGGAACCGGCAACGGCGTCCCCCTTCCGATCGCGCTGTGGCCGATCGTGCCCGCCATCGACCGTTGACGTCTACTCACAGTTTCTGCGCTCGATCTATTAGCTTCGCTATATGGAGTGGACGAGTGTGCAGATGCGCTCGCTGGTGGAGCTGGCCCGCCGGGGCACCGTCACCGCGGTCGCGCAGGCACTCGGCTACACACCCGGTGGCGTGTCCCAGCAGCTCAGCGCGCTGGAGCGGGCGGCGGGCGTGCCGTTGCTGCGCCGGGTCGGCCGCCGGGTCGAGCTGACCGACGCCGGGGCCGCGTTCGCCGGGCACGCCGAACGCCTGCTCGCGGTCGAGGCCGAGGCCGTCGCGGCACTCGAACAGACCAGGGGCGTGATCGCCGGGGAACTGGAGATCGGCCTGTTCGCCACGGCGGCCGCGGAGATCCTGCCGGTCGCGCTGGCCGGGGTCGCCCGGCGCCATCCCGCGCTGACCGTGCGAAGCCGGGACATGGACGTGGACGAGGTCTACGACGCGGTCGCCTCCGGCGGCGTCGACCTCGCGCTCGGGCTCGACTACCCGGACACGCCGATCCCGCGTGATCCGGTGCTGCGCCTGGATCGCCTTTACCGCGAACGGTTTTCCCTCGCGGTCCCGCAAGGCACGCTCGCCGGGCGGGAGCGGATCGGTCTCGCCGACACCGGGTCACTGAGCTGGATCCTGCCCGGCGCGCACAGCCACTACGGCCGCGCGATCCGCACGGTCTGCCGCCGCGCCGGGGTGGAACCCGCGGTGCACCACGAGGTCACCGACACCGCCGCCTCCCTCGCACTGGTCGTGGCCGGGGTCGGGGTCTGCCCGGTCACCGAGCTGATGCTGCGGCTGCGGCCCTCCCGGATCGACGTCGTGCCGCTGACCGAGACGTTCGAGCGGCACATCGTGGTGATCGTGCGGGCCTCCGCGCAAAGCCGTCCCACGGTGGCCTCGCTGGTCGGAGTACTGCGCGAGCTGGCCGGCGGATCACCCTGACCGAGTGCGCACCCACCAAGCAAGCCGGCCCGCAGCGGCAGCGCTCAGGACAGCCGGCCGTCGTAGTCGGGCAGCTTGAACCCGCGCTCGTAGTTCTTGTACTCCAGGTCTCCCGGCCGGTTGCCGACATTCGCGATCAGCGTGTAGCCCTCGGAGACGAACTCCTTGCGGCACCGGATCTTCACGTCCACGGCGTGGCTTTCGTCCTGCTTCAGGCAGATTTCCGTGATGGCCGGGTACCCGGCCTTCTTCAGCTCGGAAAGGGCACCCGATTTGCCGCTTTCCTTGCGGGCGGTGGCGATCAGCACCGACACGCCCTTGTCCGCGGCGGCCTTGGCGAAGGCGAGCACCGGCTTGTTCGGCGCGCCCCGGTGGTATTCGGTCTCCAGCGACGTGTTGTCGATGTCCAGCACGATCGCGAGTTTCTTCCCGCCCTGGGCGACGCGGTCGTTCAGGTACGGGATCGCCGGGTCCATCACCTTCCGCACGTCCGCCTGCCACTGTTCGTAGCTCGGCAGCCCGCTTTCCCACGCCGCCGCCTCGTGCTCCCCCGCCACGGCCGTCGGTGCCGCGGCCAGCACACCGGACAACGCCATTCCCGCACCCACGACCCCGGACACGACCCTCTGGGAATTCATTTCCACACCTTTCACGAGCACCGGCGGCGAAATCGCCGCGAATACCGGCCGGCCCGGCAAGCGGTCTCTTTCCCCCGGACAAGATCCACGGTGCGCACCCTACGACTCCCCCGCCGCCCCTCGGAACCCTACGAACGACGGGAGGAGCCGATCCTCTTCAGAGCGTCACCGGCAGTGCCCCCAGCCGCCAGGTCCCCGGGTCCGGCGTACGGTGCGGCTCTCCCTCCGGTGCCAGCTTCGGAAAGCGCCGGAACAGCCCGGTGAGCGCCACCTCGGCCTGCACCCTGGCCAGCGCCGCGGCGAGACAGAAGTGCGGCCCGTACGCGAAGCCGAGGTGCGCAGCCGCGCCCGCCCTGGTGATGTCCAGCCGGTCGGGATCGGCGAACACCCGCGGATCCCGGTTCGCGGACACGATGGCCGCGGTCACCGCCGTGCCACGGGGAATCACCGTCCCGCCGAACTCGACGTCCTCGGCGGGAAACCGCGGCGTGGTCAGCAGTTGCGGGCCGCACCAGCGCATCAGTTCGTCGACCGCACCCGGCGCTAGGCCGTCGTCGGCCCGCAGCGCGGCGAGCTGCTCCGGGTGCTCGAAGAGCGCCACGACGCCGTTGGCGATGAGGTTCGCCGGGGTCTGTCCCGCGAGGACAAGGTGCCAGACCAGGGTGACCAGCTCGACGTCACTCAACCGGTCCCCATCCTCGGCCTGGACCCCGATCAGCTCCGACACCAGGTCGTCGGCCGGTTCCCTCCGCCGCTCCGCCACGACGGCCTTGGCGCCTGCCATGATCGCGGGGATCGCCTCGACGAATCCCTTGCCGAAGCCCGAGGCGACCATCGAACCGTATTCTCTCCACTGTGGACGGTCGGCGGCCGGGACGCCGACCAGCTCGCAGATCACGTCCATCGGCAACGGCTTCGCGAAGTCCCGCAGCAGATCCACCGGTCCGCTCACCGGCAGGGTGTCGAGCAGGGCCTCGACGATCCGCTCCATCTTCGGCCGGAAGGCGAGGGCACGGCGAGCCGTGAACGCCGGCGCCACCAGCCCGCGCAGCCGGGTGTGCTCCGGTCCGTCCTTCTCCTGCATCGTCCGCAGGTAGGCCTTGCAGTCCTCCGGGATGCCGGGCGGGGTCAGGTAGCTGCCGGAGTTCAGCTCGAACCGCGCGTCGCCGAGCATCGCCCTGGCCTCCTCGTGGCGGGTGACCGCCCACATCTCGCCCATGCCGGGGACCAGCAGCCGCGCCAGCGGCGCGCGTTCCCTGGCCTCCCGGTACGCGGCGAACGGGTCGAGCAGCACTTGCGCGTCGGACACGTCGATCTCGGGCAGCGCGGCGCCGGTCATGGCTCCTCCAGTTCGGATGTTCTCATCAGATGTTCCTAGCATCTCGATGGTCAAGGTATCTTGCTTCGGGACGGACGGCAAACGGCCCCGATCGAGGAGGACGATGAACCGGCTCAGCAGGGCGGAGCTGCAGGAGCGCAACCGCGCCAAGGTGCTCGCCGCGGCGCGCGACGAGTTCGCCGAACGCGGCTTCCGCGAGGCCAAGGTCGACCGCATCGCCGAACGAGCCGGGTTCACCCGCGGCGTCGTCTACTCCAACTTCCCCGGCAAGCGCGCGCTGTACTTCGCCGTCCTGGCCGAGGACGCCGAGCGGTCACCCGAACAGCCGCACGCCGAACGCGGCCGGACAGCCCACGACGCGCTCGGCGCGTTCGCACGGGCCTGGGTCGCCCGGCTGCCGCTCGCCGAGGCCCCGACGGCCCGCCTCGATGTCGACGTGCTCCCCGAGGTGCTCGCCGACGAGCAGACCCGGCGGCCGTTCACCCAGCTGATGAAGCTCGACGCGCTGCTGCTCAGCCTCGCGCTCGAACGCGTCCGCCCGCCGGAAGTGCCGCCCGGCGCCCCGCCCGCGCGTCTGGTGCGGGTCGCCGAGATGGTGCTGACGACGTTGCAGGGCGCGAGCCAGCTGTCCGCCGCCGCACCCGGATTTCTCGAACCCTTCGACGTGGTCAGCGCCTGCGAGCAGCTGGCGAACCTCGAACTGAGCGACTGGTGGGCTCCCCCGCCCGTCGTCCCCCCGGCGCAGCCGGCGAACGGCCCGTGGAGCCCGCCGTCCACTGTGGACGCCGTGCGCGGCGAGAGCGTCTCGCTCACCGACGACGGTGTGGTGGCGATTCTCGGGCTGCACCGGCTTTCCGCCGTCGAAGCGGCCGTGCGCGCCGCCCCGCCGGGGGCCGAGGTCACCGCGGTGCTGGTCTCCGGCGAGCCCGCCGAGCTGATGCCACTGGCCCGGCTCGCCCTCGCCGAACTGGTCGGCTGCCTGCGTCAGGCCTTCCTGCCCGCGCACTGGCCGCGGTTGCGCGTCGTGTACGACCCCACCGGCGCCATCGCCGCGGCGGCCGGAGTGCCCGCGGTCAGCGACGCGACCGAAGCCGCCGTCCGTGTCGAAGACGGCAGGATCGTCGCGCGGGCTGAAGGCCTCGGCGCCTGCCACGCCGCCGCGAGCACCGGGAAAACGCACGGAAAGGCCGCGCCGCGTACGCCGCGAATTTCGTGAAACGACGTCGTCCGCCTATTTGTCCATTTCGGCTTCCCGTTGCCCGGGTGCTGTATTCCTCACAGGCAACGGCATTCTTACCCGGCCGTATTTATCGTGGATTCCGTGATGCGTCGCCGGAGTACCGTGACTCTAGCCGGTTTGTGCGCTTTGGCCGGAGTGCTCGTCGCCGGCCTGCTGGCGCCCGTCGCGCTCGGCGCCGGGCTGCTGTCCAATCAGGTCAGTGACTCGGTCAGCGCGATTTCCGCGGATCTCGCCACCGGCAGCCCGCCGCTGACGACCACGGTGACCGACCGGGAGGGCACCCCGATCGCCACGCTCTACGACCAGTACCGGCTTCCGGTGACCGCGGCGGGGATCGCGGACACCATGAAGGCCGCGATCGTGGCCGTCGAGGATCGCCGGTTCTACACCGAGGGCGGCGTCGATCCGCAGGGCATGCTGCGAGCGGCCCTGCACGACAGCGCGGGCGGGAACCTCCAGGGCGCGTCGACGATCACCCAGCAGTACGTCAAGAACTACCTGATCAACGTCGTCGACCGCAACGACAAGGCGGCGCAGCTGGCCGATCAGGAGGATTCGATCGCCCGGAAACTGCGCGAGGCGAAAATCGCGGTCGAGCTGAGCCAGAAGATGTCGAAGGACGACATTCTCGCGGGCTACCTCAACGTCGTCGAATTCAGCGGCACCGTTTACGGCGTCGGCGCCGCCGCGAAAGCGTATTTCGGGACCACTCCGGACAAACTGACCGTTTCCCAGGCCGCGCTGCTGGCCGGGATGGTGAACAACCCGGGCATGTTCAACCCGTACACCCACCCCGCGGAGGCGACCCAGCGCCGCGATCTGGTCATCGACGACATGGTGTCCGGCGGCCTGCTGCCCGCGAACTACGGCGCCTCGGCGAAGAACGAGCCGCTCGGAGTGCTGCCGAACGGGCCGGTGACCCCGCCCGGCAGCTGCATGGGTGCCGCGCCGGACGCCGGATTCTTCTGCGCCTACGCCGAAAGCTATCTGGAGCAGGCCGGGTTCACCGCGGATCAGCTGGCCACCGGCGGCTATGTCATCAAGACCACGATGGACCCGAAGGTCAGCCGGGCGACGAAGGACGCGGTCGACGCGAACGTGCCCACCACACAGGACGGTGTCGCGAACACCTTCGCCGTCGTTCAACCGGGACAGAACGGGCACCAGGTGCTCGCGATGGTGGCGAACCGCGACTACGGCAACGATCCGGACAAGGGGCAGCGCTCGACGAACATCGTCGCCGACGCCGCCAACAAATTCGGCGCGGGTTCGTCGTTCAAGATCTTCACCGCGGCCGCGGCGATGGTCGCGGGCAAGGCCGGGCTGAACACCCCGCTGCCGAACCCGGCCAACGGCTGCTTCACCCCACCGGACGCGAACCGGTACACCGCCTGCTACCCGGTGAGCAACGACGGCACGAACTACCCGAACCCGATCTCCCTGGCCGACGGGCTCGCGACTTCCCCGAACGTGGCGTTCGTGGGCCTGGAGTCGCAGGTCGGCATGCCCGCGGTGCTCGACATGGCCCGCAAGCTCGGGCTGCGGACCACGTTGACCACCAACGACGCCGGGAACCCGCCGGTCACCGACCCGGCGAACCCCCTGTCGAAGAATCCGCAGTACAACCAGCCGCAGTCGCGGTATTTCCAGAACCTGCTCTCGTTCACCCTCGGCAACAGCCCGGTGAGCCCGCTGGAAATGGCCAACGTCTCCGCGACGATCATGAGCGGCGGCGTGTGGTGCCCGCCGGACCCGATCCTCTCGGTGACCGACCGGGCGGGCAAACCCGTGCCGGTCCGGCGCCAGCCGTGCGAACAGGTCATCCCCGCCGGCGTCGCGCACACGCTCATGGCGGGCCTGAGCCAGGACACCAAGCACGGCACCTCGGCGCTCGCCGCGCACGAGGCGGGCTGGACGCGGCCCGACATCGGCAAGACCGGGACCACCGAGCAGAGCGAGTCGGTCGCGTTCGTCGGCGGGGTGAACGACTACGCGGTCTCGTCCATGGTCTTCGCCGACGGTTCGCGTCCCCAGGAGATCTGCCCCGGCAACCCGGTCCACCTCGGCGACTGCGGTGCCGGTGCGTTCGGCGGCACGGTCGCGGCACCGCCGTACTTCCACGCGATGAACCAGTTGCTCGCCGGGCAGCCGGACAAACCCCTGCCCGAGCCCGACCCCGCCTACCTCGGCACCCACAGCTGACCGGCCGCGCGCATCCACCGATCGACGGACCCCGGATCCACTCCTGGACCGATCGACGTCCCCTCGCGCGCCTGGCACGGTGAAGAGGTCCTGGAATCGTCCAGCACCATCGGGGGGCTTGTCGTGATCTCCTTTTCCCGTGCCCGAAAACGCGTCCCGCTCGCCGTGGCCGCCGCTGTGGTCCTGTTCTCCGGCCTCACGAGCGGAGTGGCCGTCGCGAACCAGGAAACCGCGACGGGCGGCCGGTCCGGCGACTGGTCCACCTGGCAGAAGGACCCGCGCGGAACGCGGCACAACTCTGCCGAACGGGCCATCACCCCACGGACCGCCGGCAACCTGAAACTCAAGTGGGCGTTCGCCTATCCGCCGTCGCCCGGCCTGCCGACGCGCAGTGAGCCCGCGGTCGTCGGCGACACGATCTACTTCGGCGGCCCCGACGGCAAGTTCTACGCCCGTGATGCCCGCACCGGCGCCGAGAAGTGGACCTTCGACCTGAAGACCGTCGACCCTGGCGTCCCCCGTGCGGTCACCTGGGACGGCCCGGCGGTGTCGGGTGGAAAGGTCTACTTCGGCGACCTGCGCGGGTACTTCTACGCGCTCGACCAGCGCACCGGAGCCCTGCGCTGGGCGAAACGGATCGACGCGCACGTCGCGGCGACAGTCACGAGTTCGCCGATCGTCTCGGGCGGCCGCGTCTACGTCGGCGTGTCCAGCGCCGAGAACACGCTGCCGAGGGATTATCCGTGCTGCACCTTCCGCGGGCACCTCGACTCGCTCGACGCCGACACCGGCGAACTGGCCTGGCGCTACTACACCGTCCCCGAGCCGAAACAGAACGGGACCTGGCCGAACGGCGCCGCGAAGTTCGAACCGTCCGGCGCCGGGGTGTGGAGTTCGCCGGTCATCGATCCGGCCAGCGGCACGCTCTACGTCGGCACCGGCCAGAACTACACCGGGCACGGCGGTGACTTCGACACCCTGCTCGCCCTCGACGCCCGGTCCGGCGCGGTGCGATGGAAGAACCAGGTGACGAAGGCCGATACCTGGCGCAAGGCGTGCAACGATCCGGACCCCGAGGGCTACTGCCCCGGGCTGAAGGACGGTTCGGCACTCGACTACGACATCGGCGCCACCCCGAACATCTTCCGCGCGGACGGGCGCACGCTCGTCGGCGTCGGCCAGAAACTCGGCGTGTACCACGCGTTCGACGCACGCACCGGTGAGGTCGTCTGGCGCCGCCAGCTCGGCGTCCCGCTGCCCAGCGGCGGGATCTCCGGAATCCAGTGGGGCTCGAGCTTCGACGGCGAAAAACTTTACATCGCAACGTACTTCGCCGGCCCCGGCACCCTGTTCGCCGTCGACCCGGCCACCGGCAAGGTGCTGTGGAAGACCCCGAACCCCGCCGACGGCTGCACCACCGGCGGAGCCGCGCGATACCCGAAGATCTGTACCCTGGCCCACGGCCCGGCGGTGACCAGCAGCCCCGGCGTCGTCTACGAGGGCAGCAACGACGGCAAGCTGCGCGCGTACTCCGCCGCCGACGGCAAGATTCTGTGGACCTACGACACCATTCGCGATTTCACCGGCGTCAACGGTCTCGCCGGGCACGGAAGCTCGATCTCCGGCACCGGCGGCGGCGCCGTCGTTTCCCACGGAATGGTATACGTGCAATCCGGTTACGACCCGCAGTACCCCGGCACCGGCGGCAACGTCCTCCTCGCCTTCGGGTTGTAGGTACAGCAACGGCGAACTCGCGTACCCAGACGGTCGGTTGACGTACCTGGAGGGTCGGTTGATGAGCCGACTCCCTGGGTACGCCGTCCGACTGTCCAGGTACGCGAGCCGACGTTCTGAGTACGCGACGGCTACGGGAGCAGGCCGGTTTTGCGGGCTTCGGCGGTGAGGCGGTCCCGGTGCTCGGGGTGGGCGATGGCGATGAGCGACTCCGCGCGGCGCGCCAGGCTCTTGCCGCGTAGTTCCGCGACGCCGTATTCGGTGACGACGTGGTCGATGGTGTTCTTCAACGTCGTGACCGCGCTGCCCGGCGTCAGCTGCGCGTTGATGCGGCTCTTCCCGTCATGGGTGGCCGAGTGCAGTACCAGGAAAGCCTGCCCGCCCGGCGAGTACATCGCCCCGCGCGCGAAGTCGGCTTGCCCGCCGGAGGACGACCAGTACCGGCCCGCGATGGTTTCGCTCGCCGCCTGCCCCATCAGGTCGACCTCGCTGGTCGCGTTGATGGACACGAAGTGCGGCTCGCGGGCCACCACACGCGGGTCGTTCACCCAGTCGACCGGTTCCATCGTGACCGCGGTGTTGTTGTGCAGCCAGTCGAACAGCCGCTTCGTCCCCACCGCGAACGTCGCGACGTGCTTGTTGCGCTCCTGGTGTTTCCGCGTCCCGTCCAGCGCGCCCGAGGACACGAGATCCAGCACGCCGTCCGAGATCGCCTCGGTGTGCAGGCCGAGGTGCCGGTGCCCGCGCAACGACGACAGCAGCGCGTTCGGGATCCGGCCGACGCCGACCTGCAGGCAGGCGCCGTCCGGGATCCGGTCCGCGATGAATCCCGCGATCCGGTGGTCGCGCTCGTCGGGCCGGGCGGGCGGGGACTCGTGCAGCGGGCGGTCGGCGCGGCACCAGCCCGCGACCTGGCTGATGTGCACCTGGTTGTGCCCGAACGTCCTCGGCATGTGCTCGTTCACTTCGAGGAAGAACGGGACCTCGCCGATGAACGCCGCCGTGTAGTCGGCGTTGGTACCGAGGCTGAAGTAGCCGTGTTCGTCGGGCGGGCTGGCGGCGGCGAGCACGATGCTCAGCTTCGTCGACTTCCGCAGCAGCAGCGGCATTTCGCTGAAGTGGTTCGGCACGAGGTCACAGGTGCCCGCCCAGAACGCCTCCCGCGAGCCGGCACCGAGGAAGTAGTCGACATGCTCCAGCCTGCCCGGGAACGCGCCCTCGATGTAGCGGCGCTTCAGGTACGGGTCCATCCGGTGGATGTGCACGCCGGTAAGGGAATCCGCGTGCGCTTCGAGCGTGTCGAGCAGGGTGATCGGCTCGCCCAGCTGGATCGGCACGATCACGTCCGCGCCGGGCGGGATGTGCGCGAGCACGTCCTCCGGAGCGTTCGGGTGGTCCAGTGTGGCCTCGGTCATTGTCCGTTCTCTCCCAGCAGCCTGCGCGCCAGTTCCAGCCGCGGCTTGTCGATCATCTGCCCGTCCACCCGCACCGCCGCCCCACCGGACGCACCGGCGGCCTCGACGACCCGGCGCGCCCAGCGCAGCTCTGTCTCATCAGGACTGAACGCCGTGTTCACCGGTTCGACCTGCCTCGGGTGCAGGCAAAGTTTTCCACCGAAACCGAGGTCACGTCCCCGTCGCGCGGCGGCGCGGGTGAGGTCCGGATCGTCCAAAGTGGTCGTCACCCCGTCGACCGGTGCAGCGAGCCCGGCGGCCCGCGACGCGACCACCAGCCGGGAGCGAGCGTAGAGCAGCTCGCGCTCTTCCTCGTCCGACACCGTGATTCCCGCGTCCAGTCCGAAGTCGACGTTCCCGAACACGAGCCGCGTCACGCCGGGAACCTCGGCGAGCCGGTCGGCGTCCCGGATCCCCCTCGCGCTTTCCACCAACGCGTACAGCTCGACGCCTTCGTCCAAACGCGACACCGTGGCCCGCAGCGCGTCGACGTCCTCGGCCTTGGGCAGTACCACCGCGCGCAACCCGGACACCTCGCCCAACGCGGCCAGATCGTCCTCGTACCACGGGGTGCCGGCCGCGTTGATCCGCACCGCGGCGTGGTTCTGGCCCGCCCACGCGGCCACTTCGGCCCGTGCGCCGTCCTTGTCCTCCGGCGCGACGGCGTCCTCCAGATCGCACAACACCAGATCCGTCCCGCTCGCCGCCGCCTTGGGGAAGCGATCGGACCGGTTTCCCGGCACGAACAACAGCGAACGCGCGGTCATTTCGGCTCCTCGATCCCCGCCGCGCGGCGGGACCGCTCGTCCCACACCGGTTCGACGTCGGCGAAGCCGGGCCCGTGGCCGCGCCGGTACACCAGCAGCGTCCGTTCGAAGGTGATCACGATGACACCGTCCTGGTTGTACCCGATCGTGCGAACCCGAACGACGCCGACGTCGGGTCGGGACTTCGACTCGCGGGTGCTGAGCACCTCGGACTGCGAGTAGATCGTGTCGCCCTCGAACACCGGGTTCGGCAGCCGGACGCGGTCCCAGCCCAGGTTCGCCATCACGTGCTGGGAGACGTCGGTGACGCTCTGGCCGGTGACCAGTGCGAGGGTGAACGTCGAGTCGACCAGCGGCTTGCCCCACTGCGTCTGTCCCGCGTAGTGCCGGTCGAAGTGCAGGGGCGCGGTGTTCTGCGTCAGCAGCGTCAGCCAGGAGTTGTCCGTCTCGGTCACCGTGCGGCCGAGCGGGTGGCGATACACGTCGCCCACCACGAAATCCTCGAAATACCTGCCCTGCCAACCCATCTCGTCCTCCTTGCCGTTCTCTCACCCCCCACTCTGCCCTTCGACGGCCCCTACGTGAAATGACCAGTTTGCGCCTGGTTCATACCCGGGAGGCATGATCGACCGGCCAGGACCGGACGAACTCGTGGAAGCGGGCGATCGCGGGCGCCTGATGCCGCCCGCCCAGCGCGGCGACGCCGACCGTGCGCTGTGCCTGGAGATCGGACAGCCGCAGCCGGACCGGCGCGTCCGGGCTCGGTTCCCCGCGCGGCGTCGGCATGATCGCCACCCCCAGCCCGGCCGCGACCAGGCCCTGGATCGTGGCGAGCTCGGTACTCTCGAACGTGATCCGCGGGGTGAACCCGGCCCGGCGGCACAGCTGGTCGGTGATCTGCCGCAGGCCGAATTCCGGCTGCAGGGCGATGAAGTCCTCCTCGGCGAACTCGGCCAGCGAAACCTTCTTGCGCCGCGCGAGCCGATGTCCGGCGGGCACCGCGACGCAGAGCCGCTCGACACCGATCGGCGTCCAGTCCACATCGGACCCCGTGGGCTCCGGGCTGGTGACGATGAGATCGACGTGGCCGCGCCGCAGGTCCGCGAGGATCGAATCCGCCGCGTCGCCCCGCAGCAGGAAATGCGCCCTCGGGACGCTCTCGCGGTAGGTGCTGATCAGCTCCGGGATCAGCCAGGTGCCGAAGGAGTGCAGGAACGCGAGCGAGACCGTGCCCTGCTCCGGGTCGATGAGCGTGGCGATGCGGTGTTCGGCGGCGGACAGCTCGCCGAGCGCCTTGAGCGCGTGAGCGCGGAAGACCTGCCCGTACTGGTTGAGCCGCAGCCGGTGCCCGGTCCGGTCGAACAGCGGCGTGCCGAGACGGCGCTCCAGCCGCGCGACCGCACGGGACAACGTCGGCTGCGCGATGTTCAGCGCGGCCGCGGCGTCGGTCACGTGCTCGGTCTCGGCCAGGGTGGTGAACCAGGTCAGCTCGCGGACGTCCATCCCCGGATTATGCCGGTTACGCATGAGCCCGCCCGAGAACGGTAATTTCCGGTATCGCCGCCGGACGCTCATGCTGGAGCGGAACGCACGAGCAAGGAGGACCTCACATGCCGGGACCGTTGGCCGGGGTAGTGGTCGTTTCGCTGGAACAGGCGGTGGCGGCGCCGTTCGCGACCCGTCAGCTCGCCGACCTCGGCGCGCGGGTGATCAAGGTCGAACGGCCGGACACCGGGGATTTCGCCCGAGGCTACGACCGCACCGTGCACGGGCTGTCCAGTCATTTCGTCTGGCTGAACCGCGGCAAGGAGAGTGTCGTACTGGACGTCAAGAGCGAGGACGGCCTGCGGGTGCTGAGGCAGCTCATCGACCGGGCGGACGTGTTCGTGCAGAACCTCGCCCCCGGTGCCGCCGATCGCCTCGGGATCGGCTCGAAGGCGCTGGCGGAGAGCCACCCCGCGCTGATCACCTGCGACATCTCCGGCTACGGCAGCACCGGTGCGTATCGTGATCGCAAGGCCTACGACCTGCTGATCCAGTGCGAGGCGGGGCTGGTGTCGATCACCGGCACGCCCGATTCGCCCGCGAAGACCGGAGTGTCCACAGCGGACATCGCGGCGGGGATGTACGCCTACACCGGCATCCTCACCGCGCTCTACGAACGTCGCGACACCGGACGCGGGACGAACCTCGAGGTCTCGATGCTCGAAGCGCTCGGCGAGTGGATGGGCTATCCGTACTACTACACGACCTACGGCGGCGAATCGCCCGCGCGGACCGGGGTGAACCACGCGACGATCGCCCCGTACGGCGCGTTCACCGCGGGCGACGGCACCACGGTCCAGCTGGGCATCCAGAACGAGCGCGAATGGCGGGCGTTCTGCGAGTCGGTGCTGCGGCTCCCGGAAACGGCGGGCGATCCGCGGTTCACGTCCAACGCGGACCGGGTCGCGCATCGTCCCGAGCTGGCCGACGTCATCGGCAAGGTGTTCGCCGGGCTGACCGGCGATCAGCTGATCGAACGGCTCGACACCGCGCGGATCGCGTTCGCCCGGCAGCGGTCCATGGCCGAGTTCGCCACCCACCCGCAGCTCGCGGAACGCGACCGCTGGCGGCGGGTCGCGACACCGGCGGGCGAGGTCGACGCGCTCGTCCCGCCGGTGACCGTGCCCGGCCGCGAGCCGGCGATGGGGCCGGTGCCCGCGCTCGGCGAGCACACCGGCGACGTCCTGCGGTGGCTGGCCGAGGGCTGAACCGGTGTCAGCGGGGACCGGGCCGCAGCGGGTGCTCGGCGAAGAACCGCTCGATCACCGGTGTCGCGTCCATCGCGGTGGGTTTGTCGGAATCGAGATTCGGTTTCGTGCTCGGCCAGACGTGCCCCAGCCCTTCGAGCCGGTAGTGCTCGACCTTCGCGCCCCGTGCACAGCCCGGCCACGTGCTGACGCTGACGCCCTTGCCCAGATCGCGCACCACCGGGGTGGCCGCGCAGCCGTCGCGCCGGGCCCACGCGGCCATCCAGTCCGGAATGGACGGTAGCTTCCGCTCGGCGTTCCCGGCGTACGGGATGGTCTGGTCGGCGGTGCCGTGGAAGTCGAGAATCGGTGCCGGGCGCGTCGGGGAGCACCCGGCACCGACGTCGTAGAACGCCCCCGAGACCGGGGCGAAGGAGGCGATCCGGCCGCTCATGCGGCAGGCGAGGACGCCGGTGAACCCGCCGCCGTTCGACTTGCCCGCGGCGTGGATCCGCGCGGGGTCGACACACAGCTGCTGCTGCAGCTGGTTCAGCAGATCGCTGACGAACAGGACGTCGTCGGCGCGGTTCGAATACGGCGCGCCGGTCCACGCCGTCTCGCCGTCGGTGCCGGCGAGCCCCTGGGGGTACACCGCGATGCTGTCGCCGGAATCGAAGCCGGACAACGACTCCTGGTAGGCCGAGGTCCGTTTGTGGCCGTGGAAGGACAGGATCAGCGACGTCGGCCGGTGCGGCTGATAGCCCTGCGGGACGTGTAGCAGATAGGTCCGTTCGATCCCGCCGGAGACGACCTTGCCGGGCACGGTGGCCCCGGGCGTGACGGCGGGCGGCCGGAGGCAGCCCGCCGAAGGCAGGGCGAAATCGAGCACCCGATCCGGCGGTGAGGCCGTCGCGGCACTCGAACACGCCGCCAGCAGCCCGGCCGCCATCGCGGCGGCCACCGCCAGCCGTCCCACCACGCGTCGGCGTCCCGGCACCATCGCCATCACGGCCTCCCATCGGACCACGCGCCACCACAGCGCGCGACCTGCACACCTTCGGCAGCCACGTGACCGCTGTCACGGTTGTGTTCATTGAGTTCACCACGCCACCGCCCGGCGCGCAGCCCGGCCTTGAGCGATCGCTCAATGTCGCCTACCCTCCTGTTGAGCAGTCGCTCAAACAACGTCTTGGGGGACGTCATGACCGAAGAAGAGGCGGGCCGTTGATGCCCGACTGGACCTATCACCCGCTCCGTGGGTTCGCCGCCGCCGTCTTCGGCGAACGCCGCTCCCAGCGCGCCGCCCTGCGCGCGCTGGCCACCGTCGGATCCCTGCCCGGCGGCGGCCGCCTCATCGCCCGCGTACTCGGCCACCAAGCCCCCGCGCCGCGGCTGGCCGGTTCCGCCGCCGGGGTAGCCGTGCCGGTCCGGCTGGGCGCGCTGGTCCCGCCCGCCGTCGCACGGGACGCGATCCGCGCGCTCGCCCCGCTCGGCGCCGGGTTCGTCGTCGTGTCACCGGTGCGTCCCCAGGACGTCGGCACGGTTCGCGAAGCCGCCACCGGACGGCGGATCCCCTTGCTGGTGCACGTCCCAGGACCGGACGCGGCCGCAGTGGCCGAAGCACTCGACGTCGACGCGGCAGTGTCCGACCTGCACGGGTTCGCAGTGCCGGACTCCCCGTCGATCACCGAGGCGGCCGACGCGCTCGCCGATCCGGCCACTCCCGTGCTCGCCACTCCCCCGCTACTGGTGGCCGCGGGCCCCGGTTGGTTCGCCCGCGTCGTCGAGGCCGCCGACATCCCGGCGCCCTCGACGCCCGATCCACGCCGCCCGTCCGCGTGGTGGTGGGGACTGCTGGTCGGGCTCGGCATGATCGGCGCGGGACTCGGCGCGGCGGCGATCACGCTCGGCCCGGTCCTGCTCCCCTACGATCGCGCGTTCCTCGGCACCGGCGTCGACGGCCTGCACGCCGTCAACCACCATCTCGTGCACTTCCTCCAGCACGACCGGATCACCATGGCCGGGACGATGCTGGCCATCGGCGTGCTGTACACCGGGCTCGCGGCGGGCGGGATGCGACGGGGCGCGCCCGCGGCGCGAGAGGTCTACCTCGTCTCCGGCTGGGTGGGCTTCCCGACGGTGTTCTACCTGCTGGGCTTCGGTTTCCTCGAACCACTGCACATCGCGGTCACGCTGGTACTGCTCCCCCTGTTCCTCGCCGCGACACGCCGCTCGCACCGGCCACAGTGGACAGTCCGGCCCGAGGGGCCCGAACGGGAGCGCCGCCGCGCGCTGACCGGCCAGTTGCTGCTGGTGCTCACCGGGGTGGGTCTCGCACTCGGCGGAGTGGTGATCTCGGTCGTCGGCCTCACCGGCGTCTTCGTGCCCAGCGATCTGGACTTCCTGCACACGACCCCGGACGCGCTCACCGCGGCCCGTCCCCGGCTGCTGTCGTTCATCGCGCACGACCGAGCGGGTTTCGGCGGGACGCTGATGTCCGCGGGGACGGGGATCGCCTCGCTCAGCGCGTGGTGCTGGCGCCGCGGCGAATCGTGGGTGTGGTGGTCGACCACGTCGGCCGCGGCCTGCGGTTTCCTGCCCGCCGTCGCGGTGCACGGCTCGATCTCCTACACCGACTTCCTCCATCTCGCCCCGCTGTACGCGGGGATGGTCGTCACGGCCGTCGCGCTGGTGCTCGCCCGGCCGTACCTGTGCGCCCGGCCGGGAGCGTGCGAAACCGTCACATTTCGTCGCGATGCCGTCATCCGGCGGCGGACGACGTCGCACAGTCCCCGCCGAGAGTGGACGTCATGACCGAGACCGGTGCCCTGCCCGACCGCGCCCGTGACCGGGTGTTCCAGGCGATCACCCGATTCCTGGCCGTGCTCCTGCTGCCCGTGGCGTTTCTCCGCACACCTCGCCACGCCCGCCACCTCGCCTGCCAATGGGCGCTGGCGGTGCGTTTCCCGGCGGAGGACCTCACCGGGCTCACGCCGGCGACCTCGGAGGCGTTCACCACCGCGCGGACCGAGGCGTTCTGGCGGGACGGCACGCTCATCGGGCTGACCTCCGGCCATCGCGACGCCGCCGAGCAGCACCGGCTCTTCACCGAGGAGGTGCGCCGGACCGGCTCGGCCGCGGCGGCGCGGCGGAACGTGTTGCCGCCGCACGAGTCCCGGCACGTCGCCGGGACCGCGCTCGACGTGCGTCCCGTCGAAGGGGCGCGCTGGCTGGAACGCCACGGCGCCCGCTACGGCCTTTACCGCGTGTACGACAACGAGTGGTGGCATTTCGAACACCACGACCACGCGGTCGCCCGGATGCCCCATCCGGGCGCGACGATCACCAGCCGTTCGGCGTAGCCGGTGGTATACCGTTTCCCGTCACCCGCTCATGATCAGCGAGGAGGTCCCCTGGTGCCCCGGCTCCTGCTCGTCGAGGACGACGCCGTGCTCGCGGAGACGCTTTCCCGCGCGCTGCGTGGGCTCGGCCACGAGGTCGAGGTCGCCCCGACCGGCGAACAGGCTCTCGACACCCTCGCCGAGCGCCGCGCGTCCCTCGACCTCGTGCTGCTCGACGTGATGTTGCCCGGCATCGACGGCTTCGAGGTGTGCCGCCGGATCCGCGCCGGCGACACGATCCCGGTGGTCCTGCTGACCGCGCGCGGCGATCCGGTCGACATGGTGGTCGGCCTGGAAGGCGGCGCAGACGACTACGTGGTCAAGCCCGCCGAGCCGCGGGTGCTCGACGCGCGCATCAAGACCATCCTGCGCCGCGCGACCCCTGTCCCCGCGCCGACGTCGACTGTGCACGTCTTCGGCGATCTGGCGATCGACAGCGAAGCCATGCTGGTCACGAAGGGCGGCACCGAACTGCATCTGACGTCCACGGAGCTGCGGCTGCTGCTGGAGTTCGCCGAGCACGCGGGCCAGGTGCTCAGCCGGCAGACGCTGCTCAAACGGGTCTGGGACTACGGTTTCGCCGGCGACTCGCGGCTGGTGGACGCCGCGGTCGCGCGGCTGCGCTCGAAGATCGAGCCCGACACCGGCAATCCGACGCTGTTGCGTACCGTTCGCGGCCTCGGATACCGCCTGGTCAAGCCGTGAAGTGGCGGCCGGGGCTACGGGAGAGCATCGCGTTCACGGTCGTCCTGATGACGGTCGCCGCCACGGTCGCGATGGGTTTCGTCGCCTACGAGATCCAGGCCGGATCGGCGCGGCACCGGTTCGTGGAATCCGCGAGGGCGGGCATCCTCGCGGACGCCCAGCAGGCGTACGACCGGACCCGTGACTCCCGCGACCCCGCGTCGTCCAAAGTGGACGAAGTGGCGAAGTTCATGACGGGCCGGATCGGGCTCACCTGGGCCGTGGTCAACCTGCACGGGACCGCGGGCCCGGTCTCGCCCGCCGAGGGCGGCCAGTACGTCGCCGTCGCGAGCACGAACAGCCGCGCGTTCGGCCAGGATCTTCCGGTGGCCGTGATCGACAGCGTCCGGGGCACCCAGGCCGTGATCACCTACACCCCGGACACGCCGGACAGCCCGCAACTCGCGGTCGTCCGGGAGATCTCCACGGATCTCGTGCTGGCCGAGTTCTACGATTTGCGCCCGCTCGAAGACGAACTCTCCTTGCTGCGCAAGCGGCTCGCGCTGGTCGGCACCGGCGTCGCCGCGGTCGCGGCGTTGCTCGGCGTCCTCGCCGCCCGCGGCATCCAGCGTCCGGTGCGGGCCGCCGCCGACGCCGCCCAGCGGTTCGGCGCCGGCGAGCTCGGCACGCGGGTTCCGGTGCGGGGCAACGACGAACTCGCCGGCCTCGCGGGCGCGTTCAACGCCATGGCGCAGCGGCTCGGCGAGTCGATCGACCAGCTGCGGATGAAGGAACAGCAGCAGCGCCGGTTCGTTGCCGACGTCGCGCACGACCTGCGCACCCCGCTGGCCTCGATGATCGCGGCCACGGAAAGCCTGCACAGCACCGACGCCGGGGACCGCGAGCGTTCCGCCGAGCTGCTGGGCACCCAGGTCCGGCGGCTGAGCAGGCTCGTCGAGGATCTGCTGGAGATGTCCCGGTTCGACGCGGGCGCGGCGGACTTCCGGCCGGAGACCGTCGACCTCGAAGCGCTCGCCCACGACGCGATCGCGCTCAGCGCGCCGGACCTGGAGATCCCGGTGCGGGTTTCCGGCGACGCCGTGATCACCGGCGATCCCCGCCGCCTGCACACCATCGTGCGGAACCTGGTGACCAACGCGGTGCGGCACGGCGCACCACCCGTCGTCGTCACCGTCGACGGCACCGCACCCGGCCACGCGAGGGTGCTGGTGGCCGATTCCGGGCCGGGCCTGCCGCCCGACCTCGCGCCGTTCGTCTTCGACCGCTTCGTCAGGGGCGACCGTGCCCGAGGCGAGACCGAGGGCAGCGGGCTGGGACTGGCCATCGCCCACGAGAACGCCGTCCTGCACGGCGGTCGGCTCGAGGTCACCGGCCCGCCGGGCACCGTGTTCGTGCTCACCGTCCCGCGAGGAACGCCACCGGACGAGGTATGAGGTCGTCCGGTGTCGCGTGGCACCCCGACACCGTGTGACGGCAGGTTATGGTGGCCGGTTATGGCGCTGTTCGTCAGCGCCGGAGAGCAGTGCTACGGCGGAGTTTTCCTTAGCCCGGCCGCGTCGCCGAGTCGTTGTCAAGGGCGCCTTCGAGGTTTTCTGGGTGTTGTGGACGGTTACCTTGCGGTACGAATACCGGAGTGAACCGGTTGCCATATGTGGTCCATCCGCCGCGTCGGCGGGAGTTCCGGGCCGCCGATCGGACCACGAATAACCGACCACTGGCCTCTTGTTAATCTTCTGATAACCGCTGGAGACTGGTCGTTAACCTTAGGTTTACCAGAAACCGTGTGAGGGCGGCGGCGCGATGAAGGCTTGCTTCCTCGTTGAGGATCGCTATCGAAACGAACGAATGCCGCTCGCCGTGGCGAGGAAGCTGACCACCTGGGGGCACGAGGTCGATATCGTGGAACCGGGGAGAACGGTCTCGCGGGTCACGGAATTGTTGCGTGATGGCGGGCACGACGCGTGGGTCCTCAAGACCGTTTCGGGCGGCCCGGGACTGAGCCTGCTGGAAGCGGCCGCGGCGGCCGGTGTGATGACGATCAACGACGCTCGCGCGATCCGGCCGGTGCGGGACAAAGCGGTGGCCGCCGCGGTGGCCCGGAAACACGGTATTCCCTTTCCCGTGACGTATTTCGCGGCGGTTCCGGATTTGCTGCGCGATATTCCGGACGAGCTGTATCCGGTGGTCGTCAAACCGGCCACCGGCAGTTCTTGCCGTTCGGTTCATCTGGTACGCAGACCCGATGATCTGATCGACCTGCGGGACAGGCTGATCGGCGAGGGTTTTCTGCTTGCGCAGCCTTATGTGGTGAACCCGGGTGCCGATGTGAAGGTGTATTGCGTCGGCGACGAACTGTACGCCACGGAGCAGCCGTCGCCGTTGCACCCGCGGCAGGCCGTCGAGGGCCGGGCGATTCCGCTCGCGGCCGAGCTGGCGGCCCTGGTTTCCGGGGTCGGCGCGGTCTTCGGGCTGAGCCTTTACGGGGTGGACGTGCTCGAGGGGCCGGACGGCTGGGTGGTCGTGGACGTCAACGACTTTCCCAGCTACCACTGGGTTCCGGACGCCGTCACCAAGGTCGCGCGAGGCATCGTGCGGATGGTGGCCGGCGAGTTGCCCCGCCCGGGAGCGCTGGGGCGGGCGAGCTGAGTGAAGGTCTGCCTGCTGACCGACCGGCCGGGGCATCCCACCCTGTCCCGGTTCGCCGAACTGATGGATCCGGTCCACACCGTGGCGATGTTCGACCCGGACACGGAGGGCGCGTCGAGCGTGGGACCCGCGGATGTGTATCTGCTCAAGTCACATTCGCCCCGGTCGCTCGCGCTGGCGTCGACACTGCGCGGACGCGGTGAGCGCGTGGTCAACGACCCGGCCGCGGCCGCGCTCTGCCGGGACCGGGTCGCGATGGCGAGGCTGGCCCGCCGGCACGGGCTTCCGTTCGTGGACACGGCGAGCTTCGGCAGATTGTCGGGCCTGCTGGCTCATCTCGCTCATCTGTCCACGACGGTCGGTGTCCGGTTCCCGGTGGTGGTCAAGAGCCGCTACAGCCGCCGGGGCGATGTGGTGACCTCGGTCGGGGATCTGGCACGGCTGCGGGAGCTGACCGCGGGCTGGGCCCACGAGCCGGTGGTGCTGCAGCCGTTCGTCTCCCACGACGGCTGGGATCACAAGCTGTGGGTCATCGGCGGGCGGGCCTTCGCGACACGACGGGGAAGCCGGCTGGGCACCGCCCCCTCGCCGGGCGCGGGGCTCGTGCCGCACGGATGGCGAGGACTCGCCGTCGAAGTCGGCCGCGTGTTCGGCCTGCAGGTGTACGGCGTCGACGTACTCGCCACCAACCGAGGGCCGGTGATCGTCGACATCAACGCGTTCCCGGGCTTCCGTGACGTCCCGGCGGCGCCGGGGGCACTCGCGGCACTGGTCGAGGGGATGACCGCGGCGCCGGGGCCGGAGCGCACGGTGGCCGATGCGTTGCGCGCGGTCGTGCGCGAACTGGTCGCCGACAAGGATTCCCGCCGCCCCGATGACCGGCTCGGTGCGGTCTCGGCGCGTGAGCGCTATCTCCGCCGCAAGCCCGGAACCGGGTTGGTGGCGAGCTACCGTGTCCTGCGGGAGCCACGGGACCGGAGCCATGATCCGGGGATCGGCGGCCTGGTGACGGCACGCCTGACCGAAAAGGTGCTGACCGAGCCGTCCCGGCTGCCCGACCAGCTCGGTTCCCTCACCGCGGCAGACCTCGACGGCACCTGGCCCGGGGTGCTGCATTGCCGGCGGTTCGGCCTGACGGTGCAGCGTTTTCCCCTCGACGAGTACCTGCCCTCGCTCCCCACCGCGCTGTCGCCGCACGCAGGCGGCCAGCTCGCCAGGGAACTGCGGTCGGGCTTCCGGTTGCTCACCGGCAGGCCCGCACCGGGCATCGTCGCGGTGTACGCGACGCCGGTGCGCTACAAGCCGGGGGCACGTTGCGTGATCCGGTACCGGATCATCGAGGCCCCGGGCCCCGGGCCGCACCCGACGGTGTACGGCAAGATCTACCGGGAACCCGGCGACGCCGTGACAGCGCATCGGCTGCTCGAACAGCTCTGGCGGATAGGCCCCGGCGAACACGCCTTCGTGCCACGGCCGATCGCGCTCGTCGGCGGGCTGAACCTGGTACTGACAGCGGCCGCCGGTACCCCGGCCGTGGCCCGGATCGGCGAAACCGCCCTCACCGCTTCCGCAAGGGCACTGGCGTGGCTGCACACCCGTGGTGTCCACAGTGGACTTTCCGGGTCCACGTCCGGCGCGGCATACGCGAACCACGTCGCGGAGTGGACCACCGCGCTGACCACGGCCGCACCACTATCCACAATGGACCTGGGCGCGACCGTCCGCGGGCTGCCCTGCGCGTTGCGGGACACCGTGCCGGAGTCGCCCGGTCTGGTGCACGGCGCGTTCAAGCCCGCCCAGCTCGTCTTCCCCGCTCCCGATCGCCCGGTGATCACCGATTTCGACAAGGCCCGCATCGGGGACCCGGCACTCGACGTCGGCTACTTCCTCGCCTACCTGCGTCCGCCCGAGCTGTGGCGGGGCTGTCCCGAGGGGCATGACTGGTTCGCCGCGGCCGCCCGCCCGTTTCTCCGCGGCTACGCCGATGCCCGGCGCGCTCACGGCATGCCGCGCGCGGACGTCGAGAACCTGGTGCGACGCAGCAGCCTGTACGAAGCCGCGGCACTATTGAAGATCGTCTCGCGTCCCGTCCGGCGGCTGGGCACGCCGGGTGCCGCCGAGCTGGCCACCGCCGTCGCCGAAATCGGCCGGTGCGCACGGCGCTACGGCACGGGGAAGGACCGCTGGACGTGATCCGTTTCCTGTACCGGCACCTGGAAGGCAGGCGCCTGCTGGTCGCGGCGGCGATCGGGCTGACGTTCGTCACCGTGGCGAGCAACGTGTTCATGGCGTTCCCGCTCAAGTTCATCCTCGACAAGATCGTGCATCACCGGGATCCGGGACTCCCGGTCTTCGACCCGCTGATCGCCCGCCTCGACCGGCTGGGTGACCGGGCCGGGCTCGGCACCGCCGAAACCCACACCCAGCTCGGCGTGATCCTCTTCGCCGGCGGGCTGCTGCTCGCCCTCGGCCTGACCGACGCGGTGGTGTCGTACGCGCAGCTGTCCATCAGCACCTTCATCGGCCAGGACCTCGGTGCGCGGCTGCGCAACCGGGTGTTCGTACACCTCGAGCACGTCCCCCTGGCCTGGCACGGTCGCCAGCGGATCGGCGAGGTCGTCCAGCGGCTCAGCGGCAACGTCTCCGAAATCGAAAAGCTGGTCACCGACGGACTGGTGAACCTGCTGTCGGGGATCCTCACCCTGTTCGGGATCCTCGGCGTGCTGCTGCTGACCAACTGGCAGTTCACGCTGCTGTCGATGTGCGTCGTCCCACCGCTGTTCCTGATCGTCGCCTGCTACACCCGCTGGATCAAACGCGCCTCGCGGGAGACCGCGCGCGCCGCGGGCCAGGTCGCCGAGGTCGCGGCCGAGAACCTCAACGCCATCGCCGAGATCAAGGTGTTCACCGTGCAGGCCTGGGCGGCGGCCACCTTCGCCGGCCGGGTCGGCGACCAGCGGCGTTCGGGCCTGCGTGCCGGACGACGTCAGGCCGAGTTCGGCCCGATCGTCATCGTGCTCATCGCCGTGAGCACCGCGGTGATCATCATGCTCGGCGCGTGGATCGCCGCCGGGCACGCGGGGTTCGGCCTCGGCGTGCTCACCGTCCCGGCCGGCAGCGTCACCGTCGGGACCCTGACCGTGTTCCTGGCCTATTCCAAGCTGCTCTACCAGCCGATGCGGGACCTGTCCAAGCTCATGCTCCTGTCCTCCGCCGGAGCGGCGGCCACCCAGCGCATCCAGGATCTGCTGGACCAGCCTTGGGAGGAGCCGGAGCCCGCGGAGCACACCGAGCCGATCCGGGTACGCGGCGAGCTGGCCCTGCGCGATGTCGTGTTCGGCTACGAACCCGGCAGGCCGGTCCTGCACGGCATCGACCTGGAGGTACGGTCCGGGACCCGGATCGCCCTGGTGGGCTTGTCCGGCAGCGGGAAGACCACGCTGGTCAAGCTGCTGCCCCGGTTCCACGAGCCCTGGTCCGGGACGATCACGATCGACGGCGCCGACGTCCGCCATTACCCGCTCGACGTGCTGCGCGGCAACATCGGGATGGTGCTGCAGGATTCGGTGCTGTTCGAGGGCACGATCCGGGACAACATCCTCATCGGCCGCGCGGACGCCTCGCCGGACGAGATCGTCGCGGCGGCGCGGCAGGCCTCCGTGCACGAGACGATCATGGCGATCCCCGAAGGCTACGACGCGCAGGTCCGGGAGCAGGGCAGGAACTTCTCCAGCGGGCAACGGCAGCGTATCGCCATCGCGCGCGCCATCCTGCGCGACGCCCCGATCCTCATCCTCGACGAGCCCACCGCCAATCTGGACGTGGAAGCGGAGGTGGAGGTCATGCGCGCGATCGAGCGGCTCACCGCGGGCCGCACCGTCATCATGATCTCGCACCGGCTCAGCACGCTCGGCCATGTCGACGAGATCGTCGTCCTCGCCGCCGGCCGGATCGTCGAGCGCGGAACCTACGCGCAGCTCAAGCAGACGGGCGGTGCCTTCGCCCGCCTGCTCGCCGAACAGAACCGCTACGCCGCCGAACCGATCACGCTCGCACGGTGAGAAGCGGGCGCGGGCGCGTGGCTAAGATCGGCGACATGGTGTCAGAAATCGCGATCCGCCACGCCGAGCCCGCCGACTACGACCGTATCGTCGGGGTGGTCGACGACTGGTGGGGCCGCGCCGTGCACACCCTCCTGCCGAGGCTGTTCCTCGATCACTTCCACCGCACCAGTTTCGTGGCCGAGCGCGACGGTGTGCTGGCGGGTTTCGTGATCGGCCTGCTGTCACCGTCCATTTCGGACGCGGCGTACATCCACTTCGCCGGTGTGGCCCCGGAATTCCGCGGC
The DNA here is from genome assembly GCF_042739895.1 of Amycolatopsis sp. NPDC059021. Taxonomy (NCBI): domain Bacteria; kingdom Bacillati; phylum Actinomycetota; class Actinomycetes; order Pseudonocardiales; family Pseudonocardiaceae; genus Amycolatopsis; species Amycolatopsis sp. NPDC059021. The sequence continues at coordinate 22,356 of NZ_JBHYIQ010000005.1, read as the reverse complement.
AGCGGGCTGGCCCGCTCGCTGTACGAGCGGTTCTTCGCGCTCGCGCGGGCGGATCGGCGGAAGGTCGTCCGCGCGATCACCTCGCCGCAGAACGAGGGCTCGATCGCCTTCCACAGTGCACTGGGTTTCAGTGTCTCGGAACCCGTGACCGCCTACGACGGCGCCTCGGCCGACCGCGTGGTCTTCACCCGCGCACTCACCGACGCGGCGGGCTGACTCACTGCCGATTCACTTCTGCTTCGCCGCCTCCTTCGCGCGGTACCGGCGCGACCGGACGTGTCCTTCCTCGTGCATCCGCGCCACCATATGCGGATAGTGCAGTTCGAAGGCGGGCCGTTCCGAACGGATCCGCGGCAGCTCGAGGAAGTTGTGCCGGGGCGGCGGGGTCGTCGTGGCCCATTCGAGCGAGTTCCCGTAACCCCACGGGTCGTCGACCGTGACGACCTCGCCGAACCGGTAACTGCGCACCACGTTCCAGATGAACACGATCATCGACGCGCCGAGCACGAACGCGCCGATCGTCGAGATGGTGTTCAGCCACGTGAATCCGTCGGTGGGCAGGTAGTCGGCGTACCGGCGGGGCATGCCCTCCGCGCCGAGCCAGTGCTGGACGAGGAACGTGGTGTGGAACCCGAGGAACGTCGTCCAGAAATGCCATTTCCCGAGCGGCTCGTCGAGCATCCGGCCGGTGATCTTGGGGAACCAGAAGTAGATCCCGGCGAACGTCGCGAACACGATGGTGCCGAACAGCACGTAGTGGAAGTGCGCCACCACGAAATAGCTGTCGGTGATGTGGAAGTCCAGCGGCGGCGACGCGAGGATGACGCCGGTCAGCCCGCCGAACAGGAACGTCACCATGAACCCGATCGACCACAGCATCGGCGTCTGGAAACTCAGCTGTCCCTTCCACATCGTGCCGATCCAGTTGAAGAACTTGATCCCCGTCGGCACCGCGATCAGGAACGTCAGGAACGAGAAGAACGGCAGCAGCACCGACCCGGTGGCGAACATGTGGTGTGCCCACACCGCCACCGACAACGCCGTGATGCCGAGCGTCGCGAACACCATGAGCCGGTAGCCGTACAGCGGTTTCCGGCTGAACACCGGCACGATCTCGGTGATGATCCCGAAGTACGGCAGCGCCACGATGTAGACCTCGGGATGGCCGAAGAACCAGAACAGGTGCTGGAACATGATCGCCCCGCCGTTCGCCGGGTCGAACACGTGCGCGCCCAGCTGGCGGTCGGCCTCCAGCGCGAACAACGCGGCGGTGAGGATCGGGAACGCGAGCAGCACCAGGATCCCGGTGAACAGGATGTTCCAGGTGAACAGCGGCATCCGCCACATCGTCATCCCCGGCGCGCGCAGGCACAGGACCGTCGTGATCATGTTGACCGCGCCGAGGATCGTGCCGAGCCCGGACACGATCAGGCCCATGATCCACAGGTCGCCGCCGATGCCCGGCGAATGCGCCGCCTCCGACAGCGGGGTGTACGCCGTCCACCCGAAGTCCGGCGCGCCGCCCGGCGTCAGGAACGCGCTCAGCACGATCAGCCCGCCGAACAGGTACAGCCAGTAGGAAAAGGCGTTCAGCCGGGGGAACGCGACATCCGGAGAGCCGATCTGCAGCGGCAGCACGAAGTTCGCGAACCCGAACAGGTTCGGCGTCGCGTACAGCAGCAGCATGATCGTGCCGTGCATGGTGAACAGCTGGTTGAACTGCTCCTGGGAAAGAAACTGCAGTCCGGGACGCGCCAGCTCACCCCGCATCAGCAGGGCCATCGCGCCGCCCGCCATGAAGAACGCGAACGACGTCACCAGATAGAGCTGCCCGATCACCTTCGGGTCGGTGGTCCTGGCCAGTGACAGCAGCATGGCACCGCGCGGCCCGCGGGGGCGACCACCGAATCGGATCGCCTCCGGCCCCGGCGCCGTGGTCACCTCACCCACGACGTGCCCCGAGCGGACACCCATTCGTCCACGATACGCCGCCGGCGCAAGGGCCACACCGCTCGAATCGGTCCATCACTGATCCATCGGGTAGGTCGCGCCCCGCTCGAGATCCGGGCTGACCTGGGCGGGACGGCCGCGCTGCCCGGGTACCGGGTTCACCACCGGCTCATTCTGTGACCACGTCGCCGCTCCCTGCGTGACCTCGGCGTGACGTGCTTCCTGCTTGCGGGTCACCAGCGTCTCGTCCACCTGGTCCTCGCGGATCTTCGCCAGCACACTCAGCGTGACCCCGTGCGCGAGCGCCAGGATCAGCAGCACGATGCCCAGCCTGCCCACGATCGCGGTCGGCCCCGGTCCGTCGAACACCGGCACCGTCGAGATCAGCGCGACCACGCCCAGTACCGCGAAGTGGAACATCACGGTGATGAGCCGCGCCATCGCGATCCCCGCACCGGCGCCCCCATAGGAGTTCTCGAGGTACCTCCGCCCGCTGCGATAGATGATCTGACCGTCCAGCGCCACGAGCAGCACGGCGATGAGCAGGAACGTCAGGTATCCGTTCGTGTCCATGTCCGGCGGGTAACCCGGTGTGGTGGCAGGTAAACACGGACACCGGCGCCGATCACGAATGGGCAACGAGGTCCGTGGGTACCCCTCCCTCATGGACCACAGCAAGACCGCGAACGTGGACGGGGCGGTCCCAGCCGCCGTGTCGGCCGGGACCGTCGAACTCCGGGTGCCGCTCGATACGGGCCTGCTGTTCCTCGTCCGCATGGTGGCCGAGGGCATCGCCGTGCGCGCCAAGCTGGATCTGGACGAGATAGCCGATCTCCGCATGGCGGTCGACGAGGGGGCGGGCTGCCTGTTTCCGCGTGCCCGGCCGGGCACCCAGCTGTGGTGCCGGTTCGAGGAGTCCGGGCGGTCGGTCACGGTCCAGCTCACAGCCACGACGACATCCGCGACCACACCCGGCACGGGAGGTTTCGAATGGCACGTGCTGCGCACGCTCACCGACGCCCTCACGACGTGGATCGAGCCCGGCCCGGCCGACGAGGCCGTGGACACGTGGTTCCTGCACCTCCGGTTCACCAAACGGTCCTGGACAGGAGGACCATGACGACCTCCTATCGACGCCGTAGCGATGCCTATCGCCACTGCGCGGTGCTGTTCGACGAAATGCACGCGCTGCCCGACGGCGACGCGCAGCGGAAGCGCCTGCGCGAGAAGCTGATCGAGGAGCACCTGCCGATCGCCGAGCACATCGCCCGCCGCTTCTCCGGGCGCGGTGAGCCACGCGAAGACCTGGTCCAGGTTGCCCGGCTGGGCCTCATCAACGCGGTCGACCGCTTCGATCCCGCGCGGGAAAACGAGTTCCTCTCCTTCGCCATCCCGACGGTGATGGGCGAGGTCCGCCGCTACTTCCGGGACGCGTCCTGGTCACTGCGGGTGCCGCGGCGGCTGAAGGAACTGCACCTTTCACTGAGCCAGGCGACCACGACGCTGGCCCAGCGCTGGGGCCGCGCCCCCAACGCCACCGAACTCGCCGAGTACCTCGGCATCGGCGTCGAAGAGGTCACCGAGGCGCTGATCGCCGGGAACGCGTATCAGACCGCGTCGACCGACCGGCCCGTGCACGACGAGGCCGAACCGGTTTCCCTTGCCGACACGCTCGGTGAGGAGGACGCCGCGCTGGAAAAGGTGGAGAACTGCGAAGCGCTGCGGCCGTTGCTGCGGCGGCTTCCCGCCCGCGAGCGGTCCATCCTGGTCATGCGGTTCTTCGGGAACATGACCCAGTCGGCCATCGCGGCGCGGGTCGGGCTCTCCCAGATGCACGTGTCGCGGCTGCTTGCCCAGACCCTGCGGACACTGCGCGAGAAGATCCTCGAGGAGGAACCGGCCGACGAGCCGGAGTGACCACAAAGGACACAACGGTGGCGGGGAAAGTCTTCCCCGCCACCGTTGTGTCGTTCGCCTCCTTCAGGAACGGACCAGTTCGGGCAGCACGCCGCGGACGTCCAGCCCGCTGTCGGCGCCGGTGACCTTGAGCGCGCGGCGCACGGCGTGCCCGCTCGCGACGATCACCATTTCGGGATTGCGCTCCCCTGCCCGCAGCAGGGCGCGGATGCCCGCACAGCCCAGGAAATCGACCCGGGACAGGTCGACCACCAGACCCGTGCACCGCGCGTCGCAGCGGAGCAGCGCGGCCCGGAACTGGTCGGCCGTGGCGACATCGATGTCACCCACGACCGTCAGCACGGCCGTGTCGTCACCACGACGGGTGATGGTCAGGAAGAGTTCCCCGGTACCCCGCGGATCCGCGCCCGCGGACGACCTCGACATCGGTACTGGCATCGGCACTCCTTCTCGCAGCGAATTCACCGGAGCTGACCGGAGCACGTGTCTGAACAACAGTCAGTACACGAACGACCATACGCTTGTCGCGGTGACGGTCAAGTCGCGGCACCCCATCGAGTCCACAAAGGACGGTTTCAGCCCGCGACCCGGCGCTCGGCGGGACGCCGCGGTTGTTCCAGCAGCCGGAGCCCGGACTCGACCTGCGTGGGCACCACCGCGCGCTCCCGCAGTACCCACGGCAGGCCACGCAGCGCGTCGAGCAGGGCCCCGGCCGTGGTGCGGTCGGCGGGTGCCGTGGACAGCAGGGTGACGGTGCGCCAGAAGACCACCGGGAGCGGGCGCCGGAGCCAGAGCGTCCACAGGGTGTTGCGAAGCCGCATCCGGCGGCGGTGCCCGGGGTCGCGCAGCCGCGACGGGGCGTGGATCACCACGTCCTCCAGCCAGCACAGCCACCAGCCGCGGGCGGCCAGGTCGAGGGCGAGCAGCTCGTCCTCCTCGCCCAGCCACATCCGGGCCGAGAACCCGCCCGCGTCGGTGAACGCCGCCACCCGGAAGGCCGACAGGCCGGCCAGCAGGCTCAGCAGCGCGGGCCCCGGCAGCCACGCGGGTCCCGGCACCGGGGACGCGCGCAGTCCCGGGATGACCGGGTCCTCGGCCAGGTCCGGTTCCAGCAGGCAGCGGCCGATGACCGCGGCCAGTGCGGGATAGCGGTCGAGGGTGTCGGCGGCGACGGTCAGCGAACCGGGCTGCCAGCTCGTGTCGTCGTCACAGAACGCCACATACGGGGTCCGCACCTGGCGCACCGCCACGTTGCGCGCGACGGCGCCGATGTTCTCCTGGAGGTGGATCAGCCGGACGTCGGGGTGGGTGTCGGCCACCGCTTCCGCGGTGCCGTCGGTGGATCCGTTGTCCACCAGGATGATCGGCGCGGCGTCGGGCAGCGCCGTCATCCGCGCCAGTGTCGCCATCAGCTGCCGGCGCCGGTTGTGGGTGATGATCACGACCGTGATCCGCGGCGCCGTCATCCTCGGTTCCCCTCCACGCAGGCACCTCTCCGTGTTCCGGGTACCCCGGTACTCGTCCGGTCAAGCACCGTGACCCCGTTTGGAGCAACGCCGGTCGCCGGAGTTCGGGTGAACCGAATCGGGAGCGGGGCCGTATCCATGATCAGAGTCCGCGAAGCTGAGGAGGCCCGGCGCATGAGCCGACACCGTTATCGGCGGAAGGTAGTCATCCCGATCATCTGCACGGCGGCGGCCGTCACCGGCCTCGCGGCCGCCATCGCCGTTCCCGCGCTCGCCCGCCCGGCGCCGACGCCGGCCGTGGCCGCCGCCGCACGGGGCGACGTCCTCGACGCCCTGCAACGGGACCTCAGGCTGCCGCCGGACAAGGTGAAGCAGCGGCTCGCCGGCGAAACGTCGGCAGCACAACGGATCCGGGAGCTACGCCAGGGCCTCGGCGACAGCTACGCCGGCGCGTGGTTCGACGCGGCCACCGGGAAACCGGTCATCGGGGTGACCGACCCGCGGCAGGCCGCCCGGCTGCGGTCCACCGGCATCGAGTCCACAGTGGTCACTCATTCGATGACGACACTCGCCGCCACCAAGAACCGCATCGACCAGCTCGCGGCGAACGCACCAGACGCCGTCACCGGCTGGTACGTCGAACCGAAGTCCAACGCCGTCGTCGTCGAGGTCGACCCTGCCGGACAGGACGCGCGCACCACCCAGTTCCTCAAGGGGGCGAAGGCGAGCGATGCCGTCCGGGTCCAGCGCGCCACCGCCCGGCCCCGCCCGCTCGCCGACATCGTCGGTGGCGCGCCGTTCACCTTCGCCGCCGGCGGCGGCCAGGCCCGCTGCTCCATCGGCTTCGCCGCGACCGATTCCGGCGGCGGCAAGCATTTCCTCACCGCGGGACACTGCACCGAAGCGGGCGGTACCGCCGTCGGCGCGGACGGCGGCGAGATCGGGCCGATCACCCAGAGCACGTTCGGCCGCGACGGCGACTTCGGCCTCGTCGACGTGACAGATCCGGACGCCCGGCTCCAACCCGCCGTCCTGCGCAGCAGGCAGACCGTCATCCCGGTCACTGGCTCGTCCCCCGCCGACGTCGGTTCGACGGTCTGCCGTTCCGGCTCCACCAGCGGATTCCACTGTGGAGAGATCCAGGCGCTGAACCAGACCGTGAACTACGGCAACGGGAAGATCGTGCGTGGCCTGACCAGGACGACGGCGTGCGCGGAGGGCGGCGACTCCGGCGGGCCGTTCGTGTCCGGCGGTCAGGCCCAGGGCATGACCTCGGGCGGTTCGGGCGACTGCGCGTCCGGCGGCGTCACGTTCTTCCAGCCGGTCGGCGAGGCGCTCCAGCAGTTCGGCCTGACGCTGGTGACCAGCGGGCCGTGAAGGGGTCCTTACCGGCGCTGGGCGCTGGGAAGGACCCCTTCACGGCACGCGATGGCGGCGTGCGTCACGGGCGGGGAATGTTGCGCAGGTTGCTGCGCGCGAGTTCGACCATCTTGCCGACGCCGCCGGTGAGGACCGTCTTGCTCGCCGCGAGCGCGAAGCCCCGGACCATCTCGCCGGTGATCTTCGGCGGGATCGACATCGCGTTCGGATCGGTGACGAGTTCGACCAGCGCGGGACCGGGGTGGGCGAACGCCTCGGCCAGCGCGTCCCGCACGTCTCCCGGCTTCTCGACCCGGGTCGCGTGGATGCCGCAGGCGGCCGCGATGGCGCTGAAGTTCACCGGGGCGTGGTCGGTCTCGTAGTCGGGCAGGCCGTCGACCAGCATCTCCAGCTTCACCATGCCCAGCGAGGCGTTGTTGAACAACACCACCTTGACCGGGACGTCGTAGGTGGACAGCGTGAGCAGATCACCCATCAGCATCGCGAGACCGCCGTCGCCGGAGATCGACACCACCTGGCGGCCCGGATGCGAGAGCTGCGCGCCGATCGCGTGCGGGAGCGCGTTGGCCATGCTGCCGTGCCGGAACGAGCCGATCACCCGGCGGCGCCCGTTCGGGGTGAGGTAGCGGGCCGCCCACACGTTGCCCATACCGGTGTCCACGGTGAAGACCGCGTCGTCGGCGGCGAGGTCGTCGAGGATGTCGGCGGCGTACTCGGGGTGGATCGGGGTGTGGTGCTCGATCTTGTTCGTGTAGGCGTCGACGACCTTTTCCAGCCGCCGCGCGTGTTCGCGCAGCATCCTGTCCAAATAGGACCGGTCGGTACGCCGTTCCAGCAGCGGCAGCACGGCCTGGAGGGTTTCCTTGACGTCGCCGTGCACCGCGAGGTCCAGCGGCGTGCGCCTGCCCAGCCGTGACGTCTCGTGGTCGATCTGGACGGTGCGTGCCTGCGGCAGGAAGTTGTCGTAGGGGAAGTCCGTGCCCAGCAGCACGATCCGGTCGGCCTCGTGCATCGCGTCGTAGCAGGCGCCGTAGCCGAGCAGGCCGCTCATGCCGACGTCGTACGGGTTGTCGTACTGGATCCACTCCTTGCCGCCCAGCGAATGCCCGACCGGCGCGGCGAGCGTGTCGGCGAGCGCCATCACCTCGGCGTGCGCGCCCCGGGTGCCCGCACCGGCGAAGAGCATCACCTTCTCGCCGGAGTTCAGCACCTTCGCCAGTTCGGCGATCCGGTCGGCGGAGGGCACGACGGGCGACGGCGTCACCGGCGTGATCCGCTCGAACCCCGCCACCGCCGCCTTCCGCTCGGAGACGTCGCCGGGAATACTGAGCACCGACACCCCGCCCTTGCCGACCGCGGTCTGCATGGCGATCCGCAGCAGGCGCGGCATCTGCTCGGGCTGCGAGACCAGCTCGCTGTAGTGGCTGCACTCGGCGAACAGGCGGTCCGGGTGCGTCTCCTGGAAGAACCCGGTCCCGATCTGCGGCGACGGGATGTGCGAAGCGATCGCCAGCACCGGGGCGCCGCTGCGGTGCGCGTCGTAGAGCCCGTTGATCAGGTGCAGGTTGCCGGGCCCGCAGCTGCCCGCGCACACCGCGAGCTCGCCGGTCAGCTGTGCCTCGGCCGCCGCCGCGAACGCCGCGGTCTCCTCGTGCCGCACATGTACCCAATCGATACCTTCCGTGCGGCGCACGGCATCCACGATCGGGTTGAGACTGTCGCCGACGATCCCGTAGATCCGGCGCACCCCGGAATCCCGCAGGATCCGCACCAGTTGCTCGGCCACCGTGGCCATCGTCGTCCTCCCTTGCCCTCCGCTGACGTTCCGAGATCATCCTCGCGCGGTTTGCCGTATGCGTCCAATGCCTTATAGACGTCGAATCCATGTCCTGGAAGCATGAACCGTATGGACCTCCAGGTACTGCGTCTCTTCCAGGCGGTGGCACGCGGCGCGACCGTGACGGAGACCGCGGCCCAGGCGAACGTGACACAACCCGCGCTCTCCCGCGCGCTGGACAAGATCGAACGGGAGGCCGGCGCGGAGCTGTTCCAGCGCGTCGGCCGGGCGCTGCGGCTGACCCCGGTCGGGACCGTCTTCGCCGGGCACGTCGACGCGCTGCTCGAGGACTACGACCGCGGTCTGCGGGCGGTCCAGGACATGATCGACCCCGAGGCGGGCCTCGTCCCGCTGGCCTTCCTGCACACCCTCGGCACCTGGCTCGTCCCGCCGCTGCTGAGCGGTTTTCGCGACAGGTTCCCGAAAACCCGGTTCGAGCTGCACCAGCACGGCGAGGAGGGGCTCGTGCGCGAACTGCTCGACGGCGGCGTCGACCTCGTGCTGACCAGCGGCGACCCGGGCAATCCGGCCATCCGCTGGAAGCGCCTGCTCGTCGAGCCGCTACGGCTGGCCGTGCCCCCGCGCCACCGGCTCGCCGGGCGCAGGCGGATCCGCCTCGCCGAGGTCGCGGACGAGACGTTCGTGCTGCTGCGGCCCGGCTACGGCCTTCGCGACACCACGGAGCGGCTGTGTCGCGAAGCGGGCTTCGTACCCCGCGTCGGTTTCGAGGGTGAGGAAGTCGAGACGCTGCGCGGCCTCGTCACCGCCGGGCTCGGCGTCTCCCTGCTCCCCCTTCCCCAGACCGCGACGTTCCCGTCGTCCGGCACCGAGCCGCTGGCACCGCACCTCACCGTCACCGACGTCCAGAGCAGCCGCGACATCGGGCTGGCCTGGATCGCCGACCGCGCCCTCCCGCCCGCGTCGGCCGGTTTCCGCGAGCACGTCCTCAGGAGCGTCGATGGAGCTCCGGCGGGTCCAGCAGCCGGACGCCGTCCTTGACGAAACCGGAGCGCTTGACGTTGCGGATCAGCGGGCTCGTCTCGACCGTCCGCACCTCGGGCATGGCGCCCAGCGTGGTGGTCAGGTAGTCGTAGAAAGCGTCGGCGTCCCGGCAGACGAGCATGGCGACCAGGTTGGCCGGACCGGTGATCGCCGCGACGTAGCTGATTTCCGGGTGCCCGCTCATAGTCCGGCCGACGTGGTCGAGATCGGCGGGCGCCACCGAAAGCCACAGCACGGCCTCGGTCTCCATGCCGAGCAGCGACGGATCGATCTCCGGGGCGAAGGCCACCGCCCCCACGCCGATGAGCTGCTCCAACCTGCGCTTGACCGTGGTTTCGGAGCGCCCGGTCACCTCGGCCAGTTCGGTGTAGGTCGCGCGGCCGTCCCTGGCCAGCGCGCGCAGCAGCAGTTCGTCGTCCTCGTCGAGACGCGGCGAGGCCGCGCCCGGCGGAACCGGCGCGGGTTCCCGGAAGAAGTGGCGGAGCACCGACTGCGCCGACACCCCGACCACCCGGCCGCTGCGGGGAAGCTTCTCCAGCAGCAGATCGTTGCGTTCCCGCACCGAGCGGGCGTGCGGAAAACAGATGATCTCGGTGCCGCCGGCCAGCAGGTCGATCCACAGGATGTCCGGCCGCCCGGCCAGCGCCAGCGCGACCGCCGGTGCCGTGTTCGGCGTGCACTGGATGCGGAAGAGCCATTCGGAATAGCCGAGGCGCCTGCCGATCGGAATGCCGACGACCCGCAGCAGCCCGGCCGAGTGCAGCCGCCGGTACCGGCGCGCCACCGTCTGCTCCGAGACACCCAGCACGGCGGCGAGCTGGGTCCAGGAGGCACGGCCGTCGACGCGCAGCGCCGCGACCAGCGCCTGATCCGTGTCGTCGAGGATGTCGTAATCCACTGCTTCTGTGTTCTTCATGGAGGAATCCAGCATATCAGGCCGAAAATTGCGCAGTGAGCGGCGAGTGCACTGATATCCAGTTCCCGATCGAGGCCGTCGGTGGCCTCCGGAACTTTCCTGGGAGATAGGACAGATGCGCAACTGGTGGCCGTTGACGGCCGTCTGCCTCGGCACGTTCATGCTGTTACTGGACATCACCATCGTGAACGTCGCGCTCCCGGCGGTGGCCGTGGACCTGCACGCGGGCTTCGGCGATCTGCAGTGGGTCGTCGACGGCTACGTGCTCGGCCTGGTGGTACTGCTGCTCTCCGCCGGCTCGCTGGCCGACCTGCGGGGCAGGCGGCGGACCTACGTCGCCGGGCTCGCACTCTTCGCGGCCGCGTCGCTGGGCTGCGGACTCGCCGCGACACCGGCGATGCTCGTCGTGGCGCGCGGCTTGCAGGGCGTGGGCGGCGCACTGATGTTCGCGACCACGCTGGCCTTGCTGAGCAACAGCTATCGCGGGCGCGAGCGCGGGATCGCCTACGGCATCTGGGGCGCGGTGAACGGCGTGGCGACGTCGATCGGCCCCATCCTCGGCGGAGTGCTCACCGAGCACCTCGGCTGGCGGTGGATCTTCCTGGTGAACGTGCCGATCAGCGTGATTGCGATCCTGCTGGCGCTGCGGGTACTGGCCGAGTCGGCCGATCCGGGGGCACGGCGCATCGACTGGGCCGGGGTGCTGACCTTCTCGGTCGCGATGGCGGCGCTGCTGCTCGGCCTGACCGGCACCGCCTCGTGGTCGCCGTGGATGTACCCGCTGGCCGCGCTGGCGCTCGCCGCGTTCGTGGTCGTCGAATGGCGGCGCGCCGAGCCGATGCTGGACCTGAAACTGTTCACCCGGCCCGCGTTCCCGGCCATCTCGTTCGCGGCGATGACGATGCCGTTCGCGCTCTTTTCGCTGTTCCTGTTCCTCGCGCTGTGGCTGCAGTCGGTGCTCGGGTTCTCCCCGGTCGAGGTCGGGCTGACCTTCCTGCCGCTGAGCCTGGTGGCGCTGGTCGTCTCCCCGCTCGCTGGCAAGCACCTCACGCCCCGGCTCTCCGCGCGGGCGCAGATCGGCGCGGGACTCGTCATCGGCGGCATCGGCGTTCTGCTCTTCCTCGGACTGGACAAGGATTCCACCGGCACGGCGTTGCTGCCAGGGCTCCTGGTCGGCGGTCTCGGCGTCGGTATCGCGAGCCCCCGGCTGTCCTCGACCGCGATGAGCGTCGTGCCGCCGGAACGCGCGGGCATGGCGGCCGGCGCCAACTCCACGTTCGCTCAGCTCGGGAACGCGCTCGGCATCGCGATCCTCGGCGTCCTGTTCACCCGCCATGTCGCAACGAGCCTCGCCGTTTCCGGTGCGGGAGCGGGAAATCCGGGGTTCGCCGCGGCCGTGGCCGGGGGCGGCACGCCCGGCCTGCTCGCCGCGACGCCCGAGCCGCAACGAGCCGCGCTGGCCGAAGCCGTCGACACCGCCTTCACCACGGGCCTGAACCACGTCTTCCTCATCGCCGCCATCGTGGCCTTCGCCGGGGCGGCGGCCACCTGGTTCGTCACCGTGCCCGCCGAGTCACGGCAGGACGACCGGCCCGCGGACCTCGGCACTGTGGAAACCGTGGCCTGACAACACTTTCAGGGCAAGCCGAGGAACTCCGCCGCATTGCCCCCGAGCAGCATCCGGCGGTCCGCGTCGGCGAGGAAGGTCGCCTTGCGCACCACCTCGCCGACCGGCCGCTCCCCCAGCGGGTACGGGTAGTCGCTGCCCAGCAGGACGTGGTCCGCGCCCATCGTGTCGACCAGCAGCCGCAGCGCCCGCTCGTCGAACACGACCGAGTCCACGCTGAAGCGGTCGAGGTAGTGCGAGGGCGGGAACTCCGACGAGCCGAACACGTCGGGACGCTGGTGCCAGGCGTTGTCCATCCGGCCGACCCAGAACGGGAACGAGCCGCCGCCGTGCGCGAAACACAGCCGCAGCGAGCGGGGCAGCCGGTCGAACACCCCGCCCAGCACCAGCGCGAGGATCGACAGGTGGGTTTCGGCGGGCATCCCGGTGAGCCACTGCGACATCCAGCGGTCCAGCCTCGGCGAGCCCGGCATGTCCCACGGGTGCACGAACACCGGCGCCCCGACGGCGGCGCAGTGCTGGAGGAACGTGACGATCCCGGCGTCGTCGAGATCCCGGTCGCCCACGTGGTTCCCGATCTCGACGCCGCGGTGCCCGGCGGCGAGGCAGCGATCCAGCTCGGCGCACGCGGCGTCCGGATCCTGCAACGGGACCTGGCAGAACGGCAGCATCCGGTCCGGCGCGGGCGCGCAGATCTCCAGCGCCAGATCGTTGAAGATCCGCGCCGCCTTCGCCGCTTCGGCACCCGGCCGGAGGTAGGAGAAGAACACCGGCGTCGGCGACACGACCTGGACGTCCACGCCGTCGGCGTCCATGGCTTCGAGCCGCTCGCCGGCGTCCCAGCAGTCACTCCGGATCCGCCGGAACTCCTGGGACCGCAGCATGATCATGGCGTCCTTTTCGGACTCGACGCGCAGCCACGGCCAGCCGTCCCCGAGATCGGGCCAGCCCCGGGGGACGTAGTGCGTGTGCGCGTCGATGACCGGTACCCGTGCCAACCCCTGAAACCCTTCTCGTGAATCCTGCTGCCGGAATCCCGCTCAGCCCTTGCCCGGATGCAGCGCGCCGCACGCCCGGCAGGTCCTGGCCGCTTCGTCGTCGTAGAACCGCTGGAACACCGGGGGAAGATCGTCGACGATGTCCCGCACCTGGAGTTCGACCTCGTGCACCAGCGCGGCGCACTCCGGGCAGTACCACTGGAATTTCTCCAGCGTGCCCTCCTCGCGGATCCGCTCGATCACGATCCCGATCGAGTCCGGATCCGGCCGCTGCGGCGAATGCGGCACATTGCCGGGCAGCAGCCACATCGAGCCCGCGCCGATCTCCACGGTGCGCGGACCGTCGCCGGTCATCAGATCGACGTGCATGGCGCCCTCGAGCTGATAAAACCATTCCTCGTAGGGATCGACGTGGAAATCGGTGCGCCGGTTGGGACCGCCGACGACCATCACGATGAAGTCCCCCGTCCGCGTCCACAGCTGCTTGTTGTTGACCGGCGGCACGAGCAGGTGCCGGTTCTCCTCGACCCACGCCACGAAGTCGATCACCGGGGGAATCTCGGACAAGTCGCCTCCTTTGCCGAACTCTGTTCCGCTCCGATGCTCGCGCATCCGGGCCATGCCTGACCAATAGCATTGCGCGTCATGGATATGCTCGGATCGTCATAGCGAGGAAGGGCGGTGCGATGGATCCGGACAAGCTGCTCGACGGACGGCTCAAACTGCGGCATCTCGTGCTCGTCACGACCATCGCGGAGCACGGCAGCGTGCTGCGCGCGGCCCGGCAGCTGCACGTCACCCAGCCGGTGGTGACCCGCGGCCTGCGCGAACTGGAGACGATCCTCAGCGCCGAGCTGTTCGAACGCGGACCGCGCGGGGTCACCCCGACCATCTACGGCACCGCGTTCATCGACCACGCCCAGACCATCCTCGCCCAGGTCCGCACGGCGGGGCAGCATCTCGGCGAGCTCGCCTCCGCGCAGGTCGGCACCGTCACCGTCGGCACCCACCTCGCCGGGTCGAACGTGCTGCTGCCGCGCGCGATCGCGCGGCTCAAGCGCGAACGGCCGCAGGTCACCGTCGTCGTCCGCGAAGCGACTCCGGACACCCTGCACACTGAACTGCTCACCGGCCGGATCGACCTGATGGTGGGCAGGCTGACCACGTCGAACGACCGCGAGCACGTCACCCAGCAGCGGCTGTACCACGAGCCGGTCCGGCTGGTGACCCGCGCCGGTCACCCCGCGCAGGAACTGTCCTCGCCCGGCTGGGCCGATCTGCTCGGCTATCCGTGGATCGTCCCGGTGCGGGAAACGGCGCTGCGCGAAGAACTCGAGCAGGTCTTCTTCGCCGAGGGCATCCCGATTCCGGAGAACCGCGTCGAATGCACCTGCATGATGACGTTGCAGACCCTGCTCGTCGAGACCGACGCTATCGCGGCGCTGCCGATGCTCGTGGCGACCGGCTCCGGCGAACTCGCGCTGCTTCCGCCGCTGCTGCCCTCGGTGAGCAGGCTCGTCGGGGTCACCCTCCCCCGCAACCGGTCCGCGAGCCCGACCACGAGCCTGCTGCTGGGCTGCCTGCGCGCGGTGGCCGCCGAGATCCGGGAACGGCTATGACTCCGGGAGCAGCGCCACCGCCTGGATTTCGATGAGCAGGTGCGGATGCGGCAGCTGATGCACCGCGACGGTCGTCCTCGCCGGGCCGGTTTCGTCGAAGAAGCTCCCGTAGACCTCGTTATATCCGGCGAAATCGTTCATGTTCACCAGATACGCGGTCACCTGGACGACGTCGGCGAGGCTCGCCCCGGCGTCCGCGAGGATCTCCCCGATGTTCTCGATCACCGCGGTGGTCTGCGCCCGGATGTCGAGCCGGGTCGTGCCCATCGCGTCTGCCTCGGCGCCCGCGATCGTGTTGTCCGGACGGCGGCTGCTCGTCCCGGACACGAACGCGAACCCGCCCGCCAGCCGCACGTGCGGGAACCTGCCGCGGGGTTTCGCCTTGCCCGCCACCACTCGCGCGTCCGCCCCGCTCACAGCTGCACGCACACATTCGTCGGCTCGCTGTAGAACGCGAGCGAGTGCGCGCCGCCTTCGCGGCCGATGCCGGAGAGCCCGGAACCGCCGAACGGGGACCGCAGGTCGCGCAGGTACCACGTGTTCACCCAGGACATCCCGGCCCGCATCCGCTGGGCGACCCGGTGGCCGCGTTCCAGATCGGTCGTCCACACGGCGGCGGCCAGCCCGTAGTCGGTGTCGTTGGCCAAGGCGACGGCCTCTTCCTCGGTGTCGAACGGCATCAGCGCGGCGACCGGGCCGAACACCTCCTCGCGCAGCACCCGGGAGCCGTGATCGAGCCCGGTCCACAGAGTCGGCTCGATCCAGGCGCCCCCGGTGAGGTCGTCACCGAGTTCCGGCACGCCGCCACCGGTCACCACCTCGGCGCCGTCGATCCTCGCCTGATCCACATAGGACAGTACCTTTTCCCGGTGTGCCACCGAGATCAGTGGCCCCGTGGTGGTCATCGGATCCTCGGGCCTGCCGAGCCGCAGCCGTTTCGCGGCGCCCGCGAGTCCGGCGACCACTTCGTCGAAGACGCCACGCTGGACGTAGATCCGTTCGGTGCACAGGCACACCTGCCCGGTGTTGGTGAACACCGAGCGCGCGAGGCCGTCGACGGTCCGTTCGAGGTCGGCGTCGTCGAACACCACCGCCGCGTTCTTGCCGCCCAGTTCGAACGAAACCGGCCGCACGCGGGCGGACGCGGCCCGCATGATCGCCGCGCCGGTGGCGGATTCGCCGGTGAACGTGATGCCGTCCACGCTGGGGTGAGTGGTGAGCAGTTCCCCGGCGGAGCCCGCTCCGAAGCCGTGCACGACGTTATACACCCCGTCCGGGACACCGGCTTCGGCGAGGATCTCGGCGAGCAGGGCCGCGCTCGACGGCGTCTCCTCCGACGGTTTGACGACCACGGTGTTCCCGCAGGCCAGTGCCGGGGCGACCTTCCAGGTCAGCAACAGCAGCGGCAGGTTCCACGGCACGATCACCGCGACCACGCCGAGGGGTTTGCGTACCGCGTAGTTCAGCGCGCGCCGCCCGCCGGGCAACTCGGTGAGGTACGAGTCGAGTCCCGTCGCCGCGATGACGTCCGCGAACGCGGCGAAGTTCGCCGCGGCTCGGCCGACCTCGAAATCCCTTGCCTGCGCCCAAGGTTTGCCGGTGTCCTCGACCTCGGCCCACGCGAGGTCGTCCGCCCGCTCTTCGATCCGCCGGGCTATCCGGCGCAGCAGCTCCGCCCGCTCCGGGACTCCCATCGCGCCCCACGTGCCGTCGAACGCCTTACGCGCCGCGGCGACGGCCCGGTCGACCAGCGGGCGGCCCGCCGCGGCGACCTGGGAAACGGGCCCGCCGTCGACCGGGCTCACGTTCGGGAAGCAGGTATCCGCCTCCTCGACGTAATCCCCATCGATGAAACACCAACTCGTGCGCACTGCCGTCACGGCCACCTCCGGTCCTGGTGCCCGCATCGTGGCCCCGCGCAGCCATGCCCGTCCAATGCCCAATCAGGCTGGTGTTATAGCGAGATCGTCATAACGTGAGCGCGCGGTCAGAACCAGTGCAGGCAATGCGGAGCACGCTCGGTGCGGAAGAGAGCGTCGGCGAGAGCGGCCGCGCCCGGGCGGTGGGCCCGGATGTGCCCGGCCCGCACGAGCGTGCTCGGGGCGGTTCCGCCGAGGTAGACCGAGCCCAGGTCGCGCACGTCCAGGGACAGGTCCGGCTCCCGGTCCGTCGGGACGCAACCGGCGTGGGTGTTCCGGACGGTCAGCAGGTAGCGACCGCGCTCGCCGAGGAACGGGTCGTCGACGTCGAGCACGAGTTCGCCGTCGGTGAACCAGCCACGCGCGGTCAGCGCACGGGGGACGTCCACCAGCCGCACCCAGAGCCAGTCGGTGTCGTCACTCACCTGGCCGGCCCGGAAGTCCGCGAGCTGCCACCGCAGCGGATGCTCGGGCGGGAACTGCTTGAACACGACCCGCGTGCCGAGGTCGTGTTCGAGCACGAATCGCGCCAGTTCCGTGAAGACGGCGTCGGCGGTGGTGATGATCTCGTCGACCGTCAAGGTGCCCGACTCGGCGAGCAGGTAGCTGGCGTACCCGTCCGCGGCGCCACCCGCGTCCCGGTGAACGGCGATGTACCGCGGAGCGAACGAGATCGGGGGCTGCCCCGCGCCCGAGGCCCACCAACGGTGCGGCCGGGACAGCGCGCCGGGCTGCGCGCGGCGGTACCGGTCGTAGACCTCCTCCAGGATTTCGCCGCACTCGGCACGTCGCAGCACCTCGATGGAGCCGGGCGCCGGACCATCGGCCGTGCCACGGGGCTGTGCAAAGGCTGCCTGGTGGCGCTGCACCGTCAGCCGCCGTGTGTAGGTCGCCGGTCCGTAGCCGAACCTGCCGTAGATCGGGGCTTCGGAGGCCAGCAGCACGGAGAGGAGTTCCCCTCGGGCCCGCAACTCGGTGAGCTGATGCCGCATCATCGCGCTGAGCACACCCTGGCGCCGGTACGACGGCAGGACACCGACGGCGGTCAGCCCGGCGGCCGGAACGGTGGTCTCCCCGGGCAGTGTCAGCTCGAAGGCGTAATCGGCCGCGGTGCCGATCGGGCGGCCGTCGGCCGACATGGCGAGCAGGCCACGCTCCATTTCGAGCGCCGACCAGATCCCGCCGCCCCCGGCCGGGTTTTCCGGGAACCGCCCGAACGCGGCATGAAGGGTGTCGTTGAAGACGTCGAAGTCCTGATCGGTCGTGGAACGGATCTTCACCGCTGCGCTGCCTCCCCCTGATCGCCGGGCACCACGGCTCGTGATGCCCGGCGACAGTCCAGCGCCAACCCGTGGCGACCTCAAGCGAATTACGGACCGCTGACGGCGTCCAGCAGTTCGACCGCGATCGGGTCGACCTCCTTGGCGATGTTCGTCAGGACGGCGACACCCGTTCCGCTGCCCGGGCAGAACCCGGCGAAACTCCGGAATCCCCCGGTACCACCGTTGTGCCACACCAGCTGCTTACCGCTGCGCGGCAGCGGCTGCAGGATCCAGTTCACGCCGATGTTCCGCGCCGGATCGACGGCGACCCGCGGCTGCCGCACGAGCCGCATCGCCTCGCCGAGCGGGCCCCGTGCCGGGGCGAGGTAGGCGCGGACGTAGCGCAGCAGGTCGTCCACCGTCCCGTACAGGGCACCGGCGGCGGCACAGGTCCGGACGTGCCAGTCCGGCGTGCTCGCCCCGGTTTCGTCGTGCCCGGTGGCCTTGCGGCGGCATTGCTCGCCGGTGAGCGCCGTGCTGGTGTCCCGCAGGCCGAGCGGACCGGTGATGCGCGGCCGGACGACCGACTCGTACGCCGCCTCCTCCCCGATCGCGAGTGACTGGCCTTGCAGTCCCGTGGCCAGGTTCGAGTAGTCGAAGACCTTGCCCGGTTCCCTGGGCAAGGTGGTCTCCCGCAGGGCCGTGGCCACGTCTTTCAGCGTGAAGATCGCGTACGGGTCGCGCCAATCGATGTCCGGCCGTTTCGCCCAGCTCTCCGGGAAGGACGGGATACCGGACGTGTGCGTCGCGACGTCGCCGATCGTGATCTCCTTGCCCTGCCAGGTGGGCAGGCGCAGCCGGCCCGGCAGGTAACGCTGGAGCGGGTCCTCGAAACGACGCCGTCCGTGGACGACCTCCAGCGCGACGGCGAGCCCGGTGAACGTCTTGGTGATGGACCCGATCTGGTAGATCGTCCGCCCGCCGGGCCTGCCGCCGTCGGGCTGACCGCTGTCCCCGGTGCCCGCGACGTACTGCCCGTGCCGGTCGAACAGGCCGATCACCAGGCTGGGATACCCTTTCCCGGCAGCGTCGGCCAGCTGACTGTCCACAAGGGACTTGAGTCTGTCCGTGGTGCCCGCGTTCGCGATCCCCGGTGCCACCGCGCCGAGTGCCGCGATCCCCGCTCCCGCGAGGAATGTCCGGCGGTTCGTCATGATTCTCCCCTTCCCGTGCTCATCCCGGATCCGCCCCGATGGCGAGCAGCACGAGCAACGGCACCACCCGCGTCCCCGGCACGGTGTACTGACCGCGCCCGCCCGCGTGCAGCCAGCCGGCGGCGACCAGCTGCCGGAGATGGTGATAGAGCTGCCCCGTCGTCCCCAGCGATTCGTGCTCCCGCAGCTCGGCGACCGTGCGCGCGCCGCCGAGCACCTGCCGCAGCAGCAACAGCCGCACCGGATGCCCGAGCGCGGCGAACGCGCCGCTCAGCTCCGACCAGTCCCGCGTCAGCAGGTCCGCCGCAGGCGCGCCGCGCTGCCATTCGTAGAACTCCCCGGTCGGCAGCCGCACCGACCCGGTGAACAGCACGCCCCCGTCGGGATCCCGCAACCGTTCCTGAAACCCGCGCAGAGCCCAGAACGCCTCCGGATCGGGCCCCGCCGGACGCTCCCGTGCTCCCTCCAGCAACGCCATCCGCTCCTCCAAGGCGGTGACGCGCTCGGCCAGTTCCTCGTGCTCACTCATGAGCGATGATATTACGTAACTACGTAATTCCGCAACGCCCGACCCCGGCACGAGGGCCACCGGCGTGGTGCTTCAGCACCACGTTCCCCGGGAATTCCGTTATCGTGTCCGAGCGACGGACCGGAAACGAAATCGCATATTCCGGCCACCGGAGCATTTTCACGGCGCCGCGTCCGGAATTCCGGAAACAACGGGGAGAATGGTGTGAACACGACATCACGTCGGCGGGTACTCGGAATTTTCGGCGCCGCCGTCGCGGCGGGCCCGGTCCTCGCGGCCTGCGGAAAAGCGACCGCCACCGCGGCAGTCCCGGCCGAGAGTCCCCAGCAGGGCGCGGACACGATCATGATCATCCGGCACGCGGAGAAACCCGACGGCTCCTCTCCCGCCCAGGGCGTCACCGCGGACGGCGAGCAAAGTGACGGCTCGCTGACCGTGCGCGGCTGGACGCGAGCGGGCGCGCTGGTCGAACTGTTCGCCCCGGCGAGCGGCGCGATCCGGGCAGGGCTGGCACGTCCCGCCGCCGTCTACGCGGCCGCGCCCAACGGCGACAAGAGCCAGCGCCCTTCGCAGACGGTGACACCGGTCGCGGCGCGGCTCGGCGTCCAGTTGCAGACGCCATTCGCCAAGGGCGACGAGAAGGCGCTGGCCGCGAAGCTCACCAGTCTCCACGGTGCGACACTGGTTTCCTGGCAGCACGAGGAAATCCCGGACATCGTCCAGCACCTCGGCGCCGTCACCCCCGCTCCGCCCGCGAAGTGGCCGGACGAGCGCTTCGACGTCGTCTGGGTGTTCACCCGGACCGCCGGCGGCTGGGCGTTCAGCCAGGTCCCGCAACTGCTCCTGGACGGGGACCTCGACAAGGTCATCACCTAGTTTCGCTAGGCTCGCGGATGTGAAGGTGGTCCGGTGGGTGCTCGTGTCGGCCGCGCTCCTGGTAGCGGGATGCGACGGGACGCCCCCGAAGGCGGCCCCGCCACCGGCCACCACGAGCACACCCGCCTCGTCCTCGGCCGCGCCCACCAGCACGAACCAGGATCCGGCCCGCTTCGCGAAGCAGGTCGTCGCCCGCGCCCGCGAAGCCGGCGTCGAGGCGCAGCTCGTCATGGCGATTCTGTACAACGAGTCCTACAAACCGCATGATCCGGACCTGGAACGCGCCTGGCAGAAAATGAAACCGGACGCCGCGTTCGGAATCGCCAATATGCACAAAGCCGCCTACGACGAGACCAAAAAGGGCAGGCCGTTCGCGAACCGGGAATGGCAGGAATTGCCGGACGACCCGGACCTGGCGATCCAGGCCGCCGCCTGGTACCTGCACGACCTCGCCGCCCAGCTCCCCTCGGCACACCAGGGCCAGAGCACCACCGACCTGCTCGCGGTGGGCTACAACGCCGGGCCGGGGACCATGAAGACGATCGCCCGCGGCACCAAACCGGGCCCGCAGGTGCAGACCTATCTCGACACACTGCACGGCAACTGGGCCAAGGCGGGCCAGGCCGTCGCCCCCTGACCCCGGCGGGTGCACCAGGTCACACCAGCGGAGCGTAGTCACGTCTTGAACATATAGAGATATGCGCATATATTCGCAGATGGATCGAGGCGATCGGGAGGACGAAGACGTGAGCAGCGGACACGGCCACAGCGGCCACGGGCACGGCGTGCAGGCCAACGCCGATCAGCGCTGGCTGCTGGGCGCGCTGGGCCTGATCGTGGCGTTCATGGCCGCCGAGGTCGGGATCGGGATCGCGGCGGGCTCGCTGGCCCTGCTGTCCGACGCGGCGCACATGCTGACCGACGCCGCCGCCATCGCGCTCGCCGTCTGGGCGATCCGGCTCGCCGCGTTACCGGCCAAGGGCCGGATGACCTACGGCTGGAAGCGCGCCGAGATCCTCTCCGCGCTGGCCAACGGCCTCACCCTGCTCCTGCTGGCCGCGTGGCTGGCCTACGAGGCGATCGAGCGGCTGATCACACCGCCGGAGGTCACCGGCGGTCTGGTGCTGGTGACCGCGCTCGCCGGTGTCGTGGTCAACGTCGCCGCGACGTGGATGATCAGCAAGGCCAACCGCTCCAGCCTCAACGTCGAGGGCGCGTTCCAGCACATCCTCAACGATCTGTTCGCGTTCATCGCCACCGCGGTCGCGGGACTGGTGATGCTGCTGACCGGATTCGCCCGCGCGGACGCCATCGCGTCACTCGTCGTCGTCGCGCTGATGATCAAGGCCGGGGTCTCGCTCGTCCGCGAGTCAAGCCGGATCATCCTCGAAGCGGCACCCGCGGGGCTCGACCCGGTCGCGATCGGGCAGGTCATGGCGGGCAGGCCGGACGTGTCCGAGGTGCACGACCTGCACATCTGGGAGATCACGTCCGGTCAGCCCGCGCTGTCGGCGCACGTCCTGGTGCGGCCGGGCCGTGACTGCCACGCCGTGCGCACCGACCTGGCCACGCTGCTGGCGGCCAAGCACGACATCGAGCACACGACACTGCAGGTCGACCACGCCACGCCGGGACCGCGCCGCCCCGGGGAGCACTGCGACACCGCGCACGGCCCCGTGCACCGGGCCACCGCCACACCCTGACGCCACACTGTCCTCTGTGGACTCCAGGTCCGTGGGGGCCTCCTTGAGGGACTGGGGGCGCCGGGGGGGCGCCCCCCACACCAGGAGCGCCCCGCGACCGCGCGGGGGGGGGGGGGGCCGGGGCCGGGGAGTTCACAACCC
>NZ_JBHYIQ010000004.1:195917-218379 GCF_042739895.1 Amycolatopsis sp. NPDC059021 | reverse complement strand
CCACGCGCTCCGAGACGCCCAGACTCGCCACGCCCTCCCACCCCCCACTTCAGCTCTCTCGACCATCGCCTTCCTCGCACCGTTCACCGCGGAATTTCTGCTGGGCGACCAATATTTGGCAGGGCCACCGACCTTCCGGCAGGCCGGAATGTTCGCGCTGTTCGTCGCCCTCTACGGCGCGGGCGCGATCCTCATCCGCGAGATCGCGCGACGCACCGGGCGCGGCCGGCCGACGATACTCATCCTGTCGCTCGCCTACGCCGTCCTCGAAGAAGGACTGCTGACCCAGTCACTGTTCAATCCGGACTACGCCAACGCACATCTGCTGGACGAGGGCTTCATCCCGGGTCTCGGCATCGCGGGACCTTGGACGGTGTACGTGCTGCCCCTCCACGTCGTCTGGAGCATGGCGACGCCGATCGCGATCACCGAAGCACTGTTCGGCCGCGAACCCTGGCTGCGCCCGCCGGGGATCACACTGTGGACGGTACTGCTCGTCATCGGCGCGGCCGCGACATTCACAGTTTCACTGTTCATGGGACCGCGGCATTTTCTCGCACATCCGGCCCAGCCGACGGCCTCGGCGGTCATCGCCGGCGCGCTGATCGTCGTCGCGCTGCGTGTTTTTCGCTTACCACTTCCGGGGGTACCGCGCATTAACGGATGGGCAGCTTTCGCGTTTGGACTCGGTGCGAGTTCCGCGTTTCAGGTGGTCATGCGCAATTCAGAATGGTTCAGTTCGGCATGGCTCACGACCGTGCTCATGCTCGGCCTCGAATCACTGACCGTGTTCGCCGTCCTGCGGCTGCGGCCACCGGCGTTCCCGCTCGCCGCGGGAGCCGCGATCACTTACTGCTGACTGGGTTTCGGCCCCGCCCTCGGCGCAGGCCCCGGCGCCGTGACCGAGCAGTCGGTACTGGTCGCCGGATTGCTCGCGCTGCTGATCTGCACGGCCGTCCGCACATCCCGCGCACAACTCCGCACGTCCGTGCAGTGAATACGAAGCAAACGTTTTCCCGCCGCCTCGTCACAATTTTTCGTCACCCACTCGGCGCAATCCTGTTAATGCCGTTCAGGGGACTGGACAACGGGCGTATCCTGACGTTTCCTTGCAGCCAGCGTTGCCCGCGGGACAAGTACGGCGACCGAGAAAACGGGGGGCACAAGCGACATGGGTGGGCACCGGGAAAGGGGATCGGCCGGTCGCTCCGGCGCACGTTTTCCGACCGCCGCGCAGGTGGCCCGCCACGCTCCCGATACCCCGGCGTCACCACTGTCCGCACCCGAACGTCCCACCCTGCCCGCGCGCTCGGTCGTCGGCCGCGCCGGGGCGCGGTTTCCTTCGGCGCGTGCCGCGGCCAGGCTGACCGAAGTCCCGAAACAGCAAGTTCCGGAACAGCACGTCCCGAAGCGACAGGAACCGAAGCGCGGCCCGGAAAAGCCGTCACTTCCGGACCCGGTCGAGGTGATCACCGAAGCCGAGACGCTCCCCGAACCCGCGCCCGCCTGCCAGCAGCAGAACGAGGACTGGGCGCTGGAGGCGGATCTGGCCGACTCGGGTCCGTTCGGTTCACGCACGCTCGTCCGGCCGTATGTCCTGACCCGGGGCCGCACGCAGGCACGCCGGCATCTGGCGATCGAAGCACTCGTCTCGAGCTGTTCCAGCGCGCGGTGGAACAGCACGCAGGTGCCCGGCGAATTCCGCTCGGTGCGCCGGGTCTGCCACCAGCCACGGTCGGTCGCCGAGGTCGCCGCGACGCTGAGTGTCCCGCTCGGCGTCGCCCGCATCCTGATCGACGACATGGCCGACCTCGGGCTCGTCACGATCCACGAAACGAACCAGGACGACGGCAAGCCCGCGCTGGCACTGCTCGAGCGGGTGCTTCACGGGCTTCACCGGTTGTAAAAGCCGCGCGCGCATTACGCTTCCGCACGTGAGCAAGGAATCCGAGGCCCCGGCGGAATCCGGCGGCGAGAGCACGCTGACCGTGTTGCTGGCAGGCGGGGTGAACCTCGCCATCGCGGTGATGAAGCTGGTGGCCGGGATCCTCACCGGCTCCGCGGCGATGCTGTCCGAGGCGGCCCACTCGGTGGCGGACACCTTCACCGAAGTCCTGCTGCTGACGGCGTTGAAGCGGTCCGCCCGTCCCGCCGACCGGAAGCATCCGTTCGGCTACGGCAAGGAGCGGTACTTCTGGTCCCTGCTCGCCGCCGTCTCGATTTTCGCGTCCGGTTCGATGTTCGCGTTCTACGAAGGCTTCTCGACCGTGTTCGGGGAGAGCGCGGAGCAGACCCGGCCGCTGGTCGGCTACATCGTGCTGGCACTGGCTTTCGCGCTGGAATCGGTGTCGTGGGTACAGTCCTTCCGGCAGGTGCGCTCCGAGGCACGAGCGGAGAACCGGCCACTGTGGACATACCTGCGGCTGATCGACGACCCGGCGCCGAAGACCGTGTTGTTCGAGGACTCCGCCGCGTTGATCGGCCTGGTACTGGCGTTCGCGGGCCTCGGGCTGCACCAGCTCACCGGTTCGTCGGTGTGGGACGGACTCGCGTCGATCGCGATCGGACTGCTGCTCGCGTGCGTCGCGTACCTGCTCGGCCGGACGAACCGCGGTCTGCTCATCGGCAGGCAGGCGGATCCGTCGATCGTGTTCGGCATCCGCGACCATCTCGCGGCGGCTCCGGAGATCGAGGCGGTCGTCGACCTGCAGACGATGCTGATGGGTACCGACCAGGTCCTGGTATGCGCGCGGGTGGACTTCAACGACGCGCTCGGCGCCGCCGACGTCGAACGCGCCTGTGTGCGGATGGCCGGTGAGCTGACCGAGCTGTGCAACGACGTCACCGAGGTGTTCATCGAACCGGTGCCGCGGACGGATCCGGAACTACGCGCGACCGTGCTGGCCCGCTACGGCGAGACGAACTGGACTCAGTACCCGAAGTCTTGAGTCCAGTACCAGCCGTCGGTCGTGACCCCGACGCCGAGACGGGTCAGCGAGCAGTTGAGGATGTTCGCGCGGTGCCCGCTGGAGTTCATCCACATCTGCATGACCTTGGCCGCGGTGGTCGCGCCCTTCGCGATGTTCTCCGCGCCGGGCTTGGCGTAGCCGGCGTCGCGGATGCGCTGGTCGAACGTGGTGCCTTCCGGGCTGTTGTGCGAAAAGTAGTCGCGGGCGGACATGTCGTCGCTGTGGCCCTGGGCGGCCGCGGCCAGGTGTGACTCCGCGGAGACGGGCCCGCAGCCCGCCTTGGCGCGTTCGTCGTTGACGAGGTCGACGACCTGACTCGCCGGGCCGCCGGACGGGGCGGCCTTCGGCTTGGGCTGGCTCGTGCTCGGCGTCGAGGCCGGAGCCTGCGACGCCGGGCTCGCGCTGGAGGTCGGCGTCTCGGACGTCGGCGGCTTCTCGTCCTTCGAGGGCGTGGTTTCCGGCGCGCCGGACGTCGCCGGCGCCGAGGTCGTCGCGCCGGACGGCAGCCCCTGCGGCCCCGCGGACCGCACTTGAGCACCGCCCCGGGTGTCCGGAACGCGCAACGCCAAGGCGGAATTACCCACTGTGTCCGCGCCGGATCCTTGGTGCAGCCACAGCGTCCCACCACCGGCCGCAAGCCCGCCGATGAGAACACTCAGTGACACCATGAGTACGCGACTTCTACCACTAATGGGGGACACGGCACGGGAACGTATCACGAAACGATTACGGCGACAGCCCCCAAAAGTCGCAGCCGTCGCGGTGAACCACGGTCGGTACTCGCCCCTCCCCGGCGAGTACCGACCGACCCCCTTGGCACCCAAACTAGGCCGACGGAGCCGGAAGGTGTGCCGGTCGCTCGACCCACAACGCTAGAGATCGTCCACTTCCACGAGGCCGTCCTGGATCGCGCGGGCGACCAGCGCGGCCTTGGTCCTGGCCTGCCTGCCGACGTTGGCGTACTTGATGCGCACCCGGTCCAGATAGGTGTTGACGGTCCGGACGGTGATGCCGAGCTTCTCCGCGACGAGTTCCTTCGACTCGCTCTGGAACCACTCCACCAGCACGGATTCCTCGCGGTCCGACAACCGCGGCCGGTCCGATCGGCTGTTCGTGCCGAAGGCGCCCGCCAGCGCGGGCGGCGTGTAGGGCAGGTCCTGCGCGGCCGCGACAGTCGCCGCGACGAGGTGTTCCTTGCCCTCCGCCTTGGTGAGGAACGTGAACGCGCCGATGTCGAGGCAGGTCAGCGCGGCCTGCTCGTCGTCCCGCATGGTGTAGACGATGACCTGCCGTCCACTGTCGACGAGCCGGCGCAGCTCGCCGTAGGACGGCGACCCGTGGCTGGACAGCTGCAGGTCGAACACGACGACGCTGGCCGAGTCACCCGGCGGGGTCCACGCGGCCTTCACCGAGTTCCCGGTGGCGACCACGCGGATCGGCGGGTCGGCGGTGGCGTACCAGTGCTCGACACCGGCGACGATGGCCGGGTGGTCGTCGATCACGGTCACCGTGATGACGTCGGTCGCCATATCGCCTCCACCCACAGCCGCGTCTCGTCGAACACGGTATTGACCTCGACGTGCCGGGGCTCGCGACCGGTCTGCGGCCGCCGCCGCGCGTCGCTGACAACGCTCACCCGCACACGGTCCCGCGTCCTCGTCACGGTCGCCCGCGCACTCGAAACGGCCGACGCGAGCGCGGCAGCGACCGGGTCGAGCAGCTCGCGGCGCACTTCCCTCGGCAATCGCCGAGGCTCACCGCGGACGGCGAACTGCACCAGCACGCCGTTGCGTTCGGCCACGTCGACGCACGCCAGCAGCTCGTGCACCAGCCGGTCGGACACCTCGTCGCTCTCCGCGAACAGCCGCCGCATCCTGGCGGCTTCGATCGCGCAGCGGCGCCGGACGTCCTCGTCGGCCGGATCGAGCGAACCGTGGGCGAGCCCGGCGAGCAGCGGGATCGTCGTGCTGAGCAACGTGGTGTACCGCGCGTGGTGATCCCGGTGCAGGTGCTCGGCGATCTGGTCCTGGGTGCGGATCCGTTCCTCCTCGGCGGCCGCGTCACCCGCCGCCGCGGCCGTGCGCCGCAACACCTGTGCGGCCAGTCCCACCGCGAGCTGAAAGCCGCCGACCGACACCGCGGTGATCGCCATCGGAGCCAACACCAGGTGATGCGGCGGGCCGACCACGACGAGTTCGGCGAAGGTCAGCAGCTGATGCGCGACGAGAAAGCCGACGAGCGCGGCTGCCGGGAGGTCGAACAGCAACACCAGGCCGTACCAGCCGACGATGCCGAAGATCCAGTGCGGCGGGCCCAGATACTCGCCGGGCGGGACGACGGCGGAAGCCAGCACGGACGCCAGCAGCACGACTCCCGCGCCGGTCCACCGGACGACGAGGGACATCTCCTTGCCGCGGACCAGGAACCACACGGCGCCGGCGGCGACCGCGGTCAGCATCCCGAACGCGACGAACTCCGGCCACAGCGCGAGGAACCGGTCGCGGCTCGCGAGCAGTTGCGGGAGGCACAGCACGAACTGCACCGTCACCGCGACGGTGAGCGTCCCGATCCGGCCGCCGGTGAGCAATCGGTCCTGGATCTGCTGGGCGGGGCGCGCGACGAGGTCAGTCATCCGGCCACACCCACCGCACCGCGGTACCCGCGCCCGGCGCGGACCGGACCGTCGCCCGGCCACCGGTGTTCGCCATTCGCTCCACAATGGACACCGAAATACCGCGCCGGTGCGGCGAAACGCCGTCCGGGTCGAACCCGCTGCCCCGGTCCCGCAGTTCGACGACGATCCGGCCACCGCCGTCTCGCTCGGCACGCAAGGTCGCCGTGCCGACCCCGGCGTGCCGCTCGACGTTGCCCACCGCCTCGCGGACGCCGTGCAGGATCCCGATCGCCGGAGCGGCGGGCAGCACCAGTTCGTCGCCGAGATCCGTTTCGACGCGCACCGCCCGATGGTCGCCGACAGTGCCCAGCAGCGCGGCCAGGTCGATCCGGCTGGCACCGGCGCTCGGCACGGTGGCGAGCGCCTCCAGATCCCGTTCCGCGCGCTCGGGCAGCCAGGCCGGGCGATCCTGATGCGCGCCCACCGAGACCATCAGTAACGTCGCGCTGGCCGTGTCGTGCAAAGTGGCCAGATACTCGCGCTCGCTCGCGCGCCGGGCCGCCGCGACCGAGGCGTCGAGACGACGAGCCGCCGCCCGTTCGATGATGCGTCCCGCGGTACGTGCCTTCGACCGGACCACGACGTAACCGATCCTGGCGAGGGTGGTCTCGACGAGGATCCGGCTCACCGGCCCCAGCATGTCCCCGACCTGTCCGGACGCGGCGAACGCCGTGCCCGCGACGTAACCGCCGACGCCGAGCAGGGCGAGGAAGACTCCGATCCCCGGTCTGGTGCCCCATTCGAACTGGCTCATCGAGGCGGTGATGGAGACCGTGACGAATACCCAGCTGTCGACCGGCTGCGGCCCGATCACGAGCTGGCCGAACCCGATGACGAGCAGCGCCACCGCCCCGAGCGCGGCGACGACGAACACCGGCACCTCGCGCCGGGCCAAGACTGCCGACGCGGCACTCCACGCGACGGCGACCGCGACGAACACCGCGGTCAGCGCCCGATGATCGGCCGGAGCCGCGAAGATACCGAGCAGCGCGCATACGGCGACCACG
Organism: Amycolatopsis sp. NPDC059021; assembly: GCF_042739895.1. NCBI lineage: Bacteria > Bacillati > Actinomycetota > Actinomycetes > Pseudonocardiales > Pseudonocardiaceae > Amycolatopsis > Amycolatopsis sp. NPDC059021. The sequence goes on along the minus strand of NZ_JBHYIQ010000004.1, from coordinate 211,729 downwards.
GCGGAACGGACGAACACGGCGTACCGCGCGATGGCCAGGTTCAGGTTGCGCTCGCTCAGCTCGGCCGCGCCGCGGGACGAACCTCGGCCGTCCGTCCGCGGCTGGGTCATCCGACACGCTCCACGGTCCGTAGCTGCCACTCGGTCACTGAACATACTGTGTCATTCGTTACCAATCCAACGGCAGCTACGGCGGAAACGGGTGCCTGCAAGCCGATCGGCTGCAGTCCGTCTCCGCCTGCTTTCGGTCGGATTGGTAACGCGAAGTTGTGTCACCGCGTTGCCGAGTCCGGGGTTTTCAGGCACCTGGCGGAGCGTCCGCCCGCGGACTAGGAACGTCCGCGCCTGTTCCGGAGGGGCCGGAGCAGCAACAAGAGCACGCCGCCCGCGAGCAGGCCCATACCGGTGAAGGCGGTCGGCCACGGGTCATAGCCGGTGTTCGGCAGCGGGGGCGGGTTCGGTCCCGGCGGCGTGACCGGGGTGCCGGGTCCCGGCGGGACGGTCGGGTTCGTCGTCGGCGGCGGGGTGATCACCTTGATCGTGACGCTGTCGGTGTCCTTCACCGGATCGCCGGGCTGCTCGGTGTCCGGTTTGCCGGTCACGGTCGCGAAGTTGGTCAGCTCGCCGGACTGCGGCGCGGTCGCGGTGCACGTCCATTCCTGGTGCTCGCCGACGGCCAGCCGCGCGAAGGACCGGTCGCACGCCGGGAACGCCGGGTCGGTCAGCTCCAGCGCGACGAGGTCGACGTTGCCGGTGTTGGTCACGGTCAGCTTGAACGTCGCCGTGCCGCCCGCGCGCACCGACGCGTCACCCTTCTTCACCAGGTCGATGCCGGGCTTGGCCACCTTCGCCACGGCGTCGGCGGTCGAGTCCACCGGTTTGCCCGTCGGGTCCTTACCGGTCGCGCGCACGGTGTTGGTGATGTCGTTTTCGCCCATGGTCACCTCGCAGGTGACCGGCGCGGCCGACTCGTCCGGCTTGAGCGTCCCCACGTTCTTCGAGCAGCCGGGCGCTACTTTGTCGTCGAGTGTGACGTCGGTGAGAGTGACGTCGCCGGTGTTCTTCACGACGACCGTGAACGTGACCTTCTGGCCCGGCAGCACGGGTTTCGCCGGACCGGTCTTGGTCACGGTGAGGCCGGGGCCGATGACGTCGACCGACGTCTTGGCCGAGTCCGTCACCGGCCGCCCGGTCGGATCGTCCCCGGTCACGGTCGCGACGTTCGTGACGTCCTGGCGCGCGGAGATCGAACACGTCCTGGTCTCCGTCGCACCAACCGCGAGAGTGTCCACAGTGAACGCACACGACGGCGTCTTGTCGTCCACAACGGACACCTTGGTCAGCGGCACGTCGCCGGTGTTGGTCACCGACAGGCTGAACGTGACCTGCTCGCCCGGCCGGACCTGCCTCGGTTCGACATCCTTGGTGATCTTCACCGCCGGGTGGATGACATCGACGCGAGCACTGCTCTCTTTCGAGACCGGTGATCCGACCGGCGGTGTCCCGGTCACCTTCGCGACGTTGGTGACGTCGTCGGCGGGCGCGGTCATCGTGCACGCGTACCGCTGGATCCCGTTCACCGGCAAGGAATCGAAGGTGCGCGCGCATTCGGGCGCGACGCTGTCGGCGACTCGCACGTTGTGCAGTTCGACGTCACCGCTGTTGGTCACCACGATCTCGAACGGCACCGAATCGCCCGTGCGGAACGGCCCGTCCTTCGCGGTCTTGGTGATCGTCACGCCGGGGTGCTGCACGACGAACGACGCGTCGTCGGACGCGGTCACGGTCCGCTTGGTCGGATCCGTGCCGGTCGCCTTGGCGACGTTCGTGAAGCCCTGCGCCCCCGCGATGGCCGTGCAGGTGAACTTCTGCTCGGCGTCGGGTGCCAGCGACGGGAAGTTCCTGGCACAGGACGGAGTCTTGTCGTCCACAACGGACACATCGGTGAGCGGCGCGTTCCCGATGTTCTTGACCAGGATGGTGAAGGTCACCGTGTCGCCCTCGCGGACCTGGTACGGCGCGGCGTCCTTCATGATCGCGATGGCCGGGTACACGACGTCCACCGTCGCGGTGCCGGTCGCGGTCACCGGCGGCCCGACCGGAGGCGTCCCGGTCACCTTCACGACATTGGAGAAGTCGTCCTCCGGCGCGATCATCGAGCACTGGTAAGTCTGCACCACACCGACGTCGAGCGAGTCGAACGTCCTGGCACACGACGGCGCCTGATCGTCCACAACGGACACCTTGGTCAGCGGCGCGTCCCCGGTGTTCTTGACGACGATCGTGAACGTCACTGTGTCACCCGCACGCACCACCTTCGGCGAAGCGTCCTTGGTGATCGTGACGGCCGGGTGGATGACGTCGACCTTCGCGTCGTCGGTCGCGGTGATCGGCGGCCCGGTCGGTGGCGTGCCGGTCACCTTGGCCACGTTCACCACGTCGTCGGCGGGCGCGGTCATGGTGCACTCGTAGGTCTGCTTCGCGCCCGGCTCCAGTCGATCGAACGCCTTCGCGCAGGCCGGGGCCAAGTCGTCGGTCACCTTGACCGCGGTCAGCGGCGAGTCGCCGGTGTTGGTGACGACGATCGTGAACGTCACCGTGTCGCCCTCGCGGAACGGGCCGCCCTTGACGTCCTTGGCGATCGACAAGCCCGGGTGCAGCACGGTGAACGTCGCGTCGCCGGTCGCTGTGACCGGACGCTTCGTCGGGTCGGTGCCGGTCACCTTCGCGGTGTTCGTGAACCCGTCGGCGCCCGCGACCAGGCTGCACGTGTACTTCTCTTCCGCGCCCGCCGCGAGCGAGGCGACGTTGTGCGCACACGACGGCGTCCGATCGTCCACAACGGACACAGCGGTGAGCGGAACGTCCCCGGTGTTCTTGACGACGATGGTGAACATCACCGTGTCGCCTTCGCGAACCTGCGCCGGCGCCGCGCTCTTGGTGATCGTGATCGCCGGGTGGATGACGTCGACCGCCGCATCCGCCGTCGCCGTCACCGGCCGGTTCGTCCCATCGGTGCCGTTGGCGGTGGCGGTGTTGGTGAAGTCGTTCTCCCCGGCCACCAGCGTGCACGTGTACGTCTGCTTCGCTTGCGACTCAAGGGTTCCGAAGCGCTTCGCGCAGTCCGGCGCGATCAGGTCGGCGACGAACACGTCCCGCAGCGCGCTGTCCCCGGTGTTCGTCACCGTGATCGTGAACGTCACGGTGTCTCCCGCGCGGACGACCTTTGGCGTGGCGTCCTTGGTGATCGCGATGCCCGGGTGGATGACGTCCACCTTGGCCTCGCCGGTCGCCGTCACCGGCGGCCCCACCGGCGGTGTGCCGGTCACCGTCGCCACGTTGGTGAAGTCGTCGGCCGGCGCCTTCCCGGTGCAGCCGAAGCCCCAGGTGGCGCCCGGGGCGAGCGCGCCGTCGAAGGCCCGCGCGCAGTCGGCCACCAGCGGGTCCGCGACCTTCACCCCGGTCAGCGGCACGTCGCCGGTGTTCCTCACGGTGATCTGGAAGGACACCGTGTCGCCCTCGCGGAACGGCCCGCCCTTCACCTCCTTGACGATCGTGACGGCCGGACGCTGCACCGTGAACGTCGCGTCGGCGGTGGCGTCCACAGGCCGGTTCGTCGGATCGGTGCCGGTCACCTTCGCGGTGTTCGTGAAGCCCTGCGGACCGGCGACCACCGTGCACGTATAGGTCTGCTTTCCTTGCGGGGCAAGAGTTCCCAGCGTCTTGGCACACCCCGCGACCTTGTCGTCCGCGACCGTGACACCAGTCAGCGGGACATCGCCGGTATTGGTGACGACAATCGTGAATGTCACCGTGTCACCCTCGCGAACCTGAGCGGGCGACGCGGTCTTCGTGATCGCGACAGCGGGGTGGATGACATCGACGGCCGCGTCCGCGGTGGCCGTCACCGGCCGGTTCGTCACGTCGGTACCGGTGGCCGTGGCGGTGTTGGTGAAGTCGTCCTTACCGGCGACCATCGTGCACGTGTAGGTCTGTTTCGCTTGCGGCTCAAGGGTTCCCAGGCTCTTGCCGCAGTGGGGAGCGATCCGGTCGGCGACCGACACCTCCCGCAACTGGCTGTCGCCGGTGTTCGTCACGGTGATCGTGAACGTCACCGTGTCCCCCTGGCGCACCACCTTCGGCGCAGCGTCCTTGGTGATCGCGATACCCGGGTGGATGACGTCCACCTTCGCGTCGTCGGTCGAGGTGACCGGCGGCCCGACCGGCGGCGTGCCCGTCACGTTGGCCACGTTCACCACGTCGTCCGCGGGCGCGGTCATGGTGCACTCGTAGGACTGCTTGGCGCCCGGCTCCAGCCGGTCGAACGTCTTCGCGCACGCCGGGGCGAGATCATCGGTCACCTTCACCGCGGTCAACGGCGCGTCACCGGTGTTCGTCACCGTGATGGTGAAGGTCACCGCGTCACCCGCGCGGAACGGGCCGCCCTTGACGTCCTTGGCGATCGAGAGACCCGGATGCAGCACCGTGAACGTCGCGTCGGCGGTGGCGTCCACCGGCCGGTTCGTCGGATCGGTACCCGTCACCTTCGCGGTGTTCGTGAAGCCCTGCGCGCCCGCGACCACCGTGCAGCTGTAAGTCTGCTTTCCTTGCGGGGTAAGCGTTCCCAACGTCTTCGCACAGCCCGCGACCTTGTCATCCGCGACCGTGACACCAGCCAGCGGAACGTCACCGGTGTTCGTCACGACGATCGTGAACGTCACCGTGTCACCCTCACGAGCCTGCGCGGGCGAGGCGCTCTTCGTGATCGCGACAGCAGGATGGATGACGTCCACCTTGGCGTCGGCAGTCACCTTCAGCTCCCGCCCGGTCTGGTCCTTCCCGGTCGCGGTGGCGGTGTTCGTGAAGTCGTCCGCCGGGGCGGGCGCGGTGCAGGTGTACTTCTGCGACGCGCCGGGCGCGAGCGTGCCGAACGTCCGTACGCAGGACGGCGTGTGATCGTCGGCCACCGCGACGTCGGAGAGCGGGACGTCCCCGGCATTGGTCACCGTGATGGTGAACGTGATCTGGTCGCCCGTGCGGACGACGGCGGGACTGGCGTCCTTCTGGATCGTCAGTGCCGGGTTGATCACCGTGACGGTGGCCGACGCCGTCGCGGTGACCGGCTGGCCCGAGCGGTCGGTGCCGGTGGCGGTCACCGTGTTCTTCGTGGTCTTCGACGGATTCGCCGTACAGGTGTAGGTCTGCGAGGCACCGGGCGCGAGCGCGCCGAACGCGCGGGAGCAGGACGTCGTGGTGTCGTCGGTCAGCTTCACCGGATCGAGCGGGCTGTCGCCGGTGTTCCTGACCGTGATCGTCCAGGTCACTTGCTCGCCCGCGTGGATCACGGCCGGGTTCGCGGACTTCGTCACCTCGATGGCGGGCGCGATGGTCGGCGCCGGCGCGTCGGCACTCGCGTTCACCACCTTGCCGAGCGGGTCGGTGCCGGTGACGGTCGCGGTGTTGACGCCGTCGGCGATCGGCGCCTTCGCGGTACACGTGAAGGTCTGCGAGGCGCCGGGCGCGAGCGTGCCCGGCAGGGTTCGCGCACACGACGCGGCCTTCGGATCGGCCACGTTCACCGAGGTCAGCGGGACATCGCCGGTATTGGTGACGGTCACGGTGAACGTCACGGTGTCGCCTGCTCGATAAGCCGGTTTGTCGGCTTTCTTGGTGATCCCGATCGCCGGGTGAATGACGTCGACCTGCACCGTGGACGTGCCGTCGAGCGGATCGTCCAGTGCGCTTCTGCCGGTCACCTTGGCGGTGTTGGAGAAGTCGTCACCGGGCGCCGTCGCGGTACACGTGTATCTCGTGGTCGCGCCGCCCGCGAGACCTCCGATCTTCTTCGAGCACGCCGGGAACGCGTCATCGGTGACCTCGACACCGCTCGCCGCGGCGCCGCTCGGGTTCCGCACGACGATCGTGAACGTGACCTGGTCACCGGCGTGCACGACCTCCGGCGACGCGGTCTTGGTGATCTGCAGTTCGGGGAGCGGGACCGAGAAGGCGAGGTTCTGCGCGAGATAGGCGTCGCCGCCGGTGCTGAAACCCAGTTTCGCGCTGGTCGCGCCCGCGGGAATCGCGGAGGTGTTGAACGACTTCGCGTCGACGCTGTAGTTGTTCTTCACCGCGGGGTTGCTCGCGCCGTCGGCGTTGGAGATGAAGAAGTTGCTGGCGTCCCCGGTCGCGGGTTCGAAGGTGGGCTGATCGTTGATGAGGAAGGTATCGCGCGGGATACCCCAGTCGCCCTCGTATGCGGTGACACCGACGTGCGCGTCCGCGGCCGCGGCCCGGAATCCGCTGATGGTGACGTTGGTGGTCGGGTCGGTGCTGTTCTGCCGGACGTGACCGTCGTAGACGAAGACCTCACGTTTGCTCGGCGCGTAGTCCGGATTCCGCTCGGGGTAGGAGTACACCAGCGCGATCGACCAGCCACCCATGCAGCCGAAACCCTTGGGCGCCCACACATTGCCGACCGTCAGCTCCAGCGGCGAGCCGGTCGGCGCGGTCGCGAACTGACTCGTGACGTCGGCGTAGGCGGAGTAATACTGGCCTCCGCTGAACGTGTTCGACGGGTCCGCGGTGTACGAAGCCGGGCTGATGTCGGTCGAATTCCCGCCCCCGACGGTCAGTCGCACCGGCTGCCTGTCCGGGCTTCCCGGCGGCGGGATCGCGGGCGTCTGGAAGTTGCGGTCCTGGCACATTTTCGTCGGCGACACAACACCGGGATAGGTGTTGTACACACCCGTGTTACCCGCCCAGTTCAATCGGGCGAACTCGACTTTCGCGCCAGGGGGAATCGTCACGCTCGCCCTCGACGAGTCGAAAGTCCCCGGATCGAAATCCACGTCGGACCACTGCATGAAGTAGTTGTCGTTGACCGTGGTGTTGTCGCGATTGGCCCCGCCCGCACAGGCCGCCGGGGTGTTGCCGACCCCGGTCGCCGGCGCGAAGTCGGCCGGGACCGGACACCGCAACGCCCCATTCCCCGCGTAGAGGAAATCGCCGTAGACGGCCTTGTTGTAGTTCATGGCGAACGGCTTCACCACCGCCGCCGAAGCCGGGTTCCCGGTCACCAAAGCCGTGCTACCGAAAAGTAACGCCAGCACCACGAGGAACCGGATCGATCTTCCCGACCACGACATATGCGCAACCCCCGAAAAGGAGCGGACAACGCTCGGAGCGTTGCACGTCTCGGTGAATTACGCCCTCTTTTCGACACCGATGCGCATGAATCTCACCCCGTCAGGGGACCGGTGATCTTCCCGGTCGACTCATGGGTGATCGCCGCGGCGGTCGCGACGAACTCGATGAGCAACCGGAGTTCGTCCGCGGTGTAGCGGTCGCACGCTTTCCGGACCGAGGTCACCAGGTGGTCCCACAGCGGCGCGGCGGCCTCGGCACTCGTCATGTCGAACTCGATGAGCACCTTGCGCCGGTCGTCGGGATGGGGCTTCCGGCGAACCATGCCCTTCTTCTCCAGCCGGTCGACCAGCGCCGTCACCGACGCGGGGGCGAGCCCGGAGTACCGGGCCAGCTCCTTCGGCGTCATCGGGCCGAGCCGCGCGAGGTAGTCGCTGATCTTGCTCTCGACCGTGGAGAGCCCGTTCAGCTCCGCGATCGCGGTGTGGAACATGACCGTCTCCGTGGACAGCTCCCGGGATCTGGCCAGGAGCTCTTCCACCAGCTCAGCTCGCTCACTTGACACGAGCACGAGTTTAGCCCACTGTTTAGTTCGACAGAACGAATTAGTTTCTAAGAGATTTGATGAGGAGAAAGATATGGCGCGAGTGCTGATCATCGGGGGCGGCATCGCGGGCACGATCACCGCGATCGCGCTGCACGAGACCGGGCACGAACCGGTGCTGTACGAGGCCTACGACCGGGGTGCGGAGGGCGTCGGCGCGTTCCTCACCCTGGCCGTGAACGGCATGGACGCGCTCCGGCCGCTGGGCCTGAAAAACCTGGTCAGCGACGTCGGCTTCGACACGCCGCGGATGTCCATGGGGCTGGGGAACGGCACCCGGCTCACGGAGTTCCCGTTCGGCGCGCTGCCGGACGGCACGATGAGCCAGACCGTGTTGCGCTCGGACCTCTACGTGGCCTTGCGCGACGAAGCGTCGCGGCGGGGAATCCCGGTGGAGTACGGCAAGCGGCTGATCGAGGCGAGTCAGCTGTCCGAGGGCGTTCGCGCGGACTTCGCCGACCGCACGCACGCCGAGGGCGACCTGCTGATCGGCGCGGACGGCCTGCGTTCGCGGGTACGCAGGATCATCGACCCCGGCGCGCCGTCGCCGCGGTACGTGCCGCTGCTCAACACGGGCGGGTTCGCCGAAGGGCTTTCGCTGGGCGACGAGCCCGGCGTGATGAACATGGTGTTCGGGAAGCGCGCGTTCTTCTCGCACGTCGTGCACCCGGACGGCCGAGTGTGGTGGTTCGCGAACGTGCCGCACAAGGCCGAGCCGACCGAGTCGGAGCTGGCCGGGATGACCGGCGAACGGTGGCGCGCGGAACTGGTGCGCCTGTTCGCCGGGGATCGCACGCCTGCCGTCGACATCGTGAGTGCGACGCGGGAGATCTACCAGCCGTGGGCGACCTACGACTTCCCGAGCGTGCCGGTGTGGCGGAAGGGCCCGATGGTGATCATCGGTGACGCCGCGCACGCGACGTCACCGGCGGCGGGCCAGGGCGCGTCGATGGCGATCGAAGACGCCGTCACGCTGGCGAAGTGCCTTCGCGACGTCCCGGGCGTCGAACGCGCGCTGGCCGCGTACGAAGGACTGCGTCGCGAGCGCGTCGAGGCCGTGGTGGCTCAGGGCAAGCGGAACGGCGACGCGAAGGCCGTCGGCCCGGTCGGCCGGGTGCTCCGCGACCTGTTCATCAAGCGGGCGTTGCGAAAGCCGCCGTCGGACGGGGACCCGAACGAGTTCATGTGGAACCACCGCATCGACTGGGACGCCCCGGTCGCGGCGTGAGTTTCGACCGCGCTAGCGCCAGGTGTCCACGCGGTGGAAGTTCTTGTACGCGCGGCTCGGCGTCGGGCCCCGCTGCCCCTGGTAGCGGGACCCGGCCGCGGAGGAGCCGTACGGGTTTTCCGCCGCGCTGGACAGCCGGAAGATGCAGAGCTGGCCGATCTTCATGCCGGGCCACAGGGTGATCGGCAGATTCGCGACGTTGGACAGCTCGAGCGTGATGTGCCCGGAGAAGCCGGGGTCGATGAAGCCCGCTGTCGAGTGCGTCAACAGACCGAGGCGGCCGAGGGAGGACTTGCCCTCGAGGCGGCCGGCGAGGTCGTCGGCGAGCGTGACGGTCTCGAACGTCGAGCCGAGGACGAACTCGCCGGGGTGCAGCACGAACGGGTCCTCGCCCTCCTTTTCGACGAGCGAGGTCAGCTCGTCCTGCTGCAACTGCGGGTCGATGTGGGTGTACTTGCTGTTGTCGAAGACCCGGAAGAAGCGGTCTAGCCGGACGTCGATGCTGGACGGCTGGACCATGGTCGGGTCGAAGGGGTCGACGCCGAGACGGCCTTCGTCGAGCTGTTTGCGGAGGTCACGGTCACTGAGCAGCACGCACGAAGCCTATCGGGGCGAATCAGGCCGCTCGCATGTGCTGTGCGTAGGTGGTGTCCGGGGCGAAGATCCTGCCGAGCCGCCGGGCGTAACCACGGCGCCCGGCCTCGCCGATCCGCTCCTGCAACGCCGTGGCGCCCGGGACGAAGCGGCGCAGCGTCTCGGCGGCGAAGTTGACCCCGGCCACCGCGAGCACCGCAGCCTGCGCGACCCGGTCGTTCGGCAGCTCCAGGAAGTCGGCGTTGACCTTGCCGAGCACGAGCCTGCTGATCGACGAGTGCACCGCGACGGACAGATGCGAGACGACCTTGCCCAGCGCGCCGAACCCCTCGCCGAACGCCCGATGCGTATCGGTCAGCGCCTTCGCCAGGCGTTTCGAGTCCTCGTCGGGGATGAACTCGGTGGCGGCGAGCAGCCAGAGCAGGCGCCAAGCGTCCTCTTCGTCCGCCGGCAGCAACTCCTCGTCGACGCCCATCAGCCAGCCGATGTAGCGCCACAGATGCAGGATGTCGGCGCGCTCGCGCGCGGAGTAACGCAGCCCGAGCAACTGCACACCGAAGACGTAGACCAGGGAGAACAGCAGGAGCGTGCCCGCGGTCTGCACCTGGTTGACCGGCCGGTCCCACGCCGCGTAGTCCCAGTCGGGCCGCCGGTTCATCGCGGCGCGGACGTGCGCGTGCACCAGCCTGACCCGCAACGCCGACGCGTACCCCTGCTCGCCGGGCGCGACCGCCCCCGGCGTGGTGACGTCGAGCCACCACGTCGCGGTCTCGACCAGCCTCCTGGCCGCCTTGTTCTGGATCTCCCCGGTCCCGACCAGCGATTTCGTGGCCCGCGACGCGAGATACCCGCCCATCAACGACATGTCACCGAGCGGGAACAGCCCGAGCAGCCCGGCCCTGGTGATCGCCTTGGCGCCCCGCTGAAGGCGTTCCTGGTCCACCCAGAACGGCGTCGCCTCGACATGCCGGAAGAACGCCTCGAGCTCCTCGGCCGGACTGTCGAGCGCCTCGATCCCGCCCTGAAGCGCTTCCTCGAACCGCGCGCGCCCCGCTCCCTTGGGCTGCCGCGCCATCCACGCGACGACGTTGTCCGCCAACGGGTCCTGAACCTGCGCGAACTCCCGAAGCCGGGCGACCTGCCGCTCGTCACCACGGATGTCGCCGTCGATGAAGAGCCGGGTGGCGATCCGGAACCCGCCTTGGCGGAACAACTCGGGATCGGGGAGCCTGTCAGCCATCCGGGACCACCTCGCCTCAATGTCGACAACAAGTGTTGTCACTTGTCGGCCGTGCCGTCAAGAGCCGTCGTGACCGACGAAGAGGGGGCTCGACAAGGGGAGCGCGGCGTTGTGTATGCTGGCGACACACTGCGGATGTAGTTCAATGGTAGAACATCAGCTTCCCAAGCTGAATACGCGGGTTCGATTCCCGTCATCCGCTCTCAGCCGAAAGCCCCAGGTCAGTGGATGTCCACTGTGGACCTGGGGCTTTCGTCTTTTCCTCGAAGTCCGTTGGCTCAAGGGAGCAGCACAGCTCGATCCCGGATCCGGTCCCACGTAGCCACCGGAAGGTCGGCGATGATGAACAGCTCATCCACCGTGGAGAGCGGCTCGCCGCGCCGCTCGACGACATCGGCGATGGTGACTGCCACCGGGAGCGGGATACCGCACACCTCTGCGATCACCTCGGCTGACGCGCTGTTGAGGTCAACCAGGCCGCCATCATCGTAGGATCCGGCCAAGTCGGGACGCCCGATGTGCAGCTCACGCGCCAGCAGAGGATCGTCCGCAGCGAGTTTCCGGGCCTCATCGCGCCGGGTGCGCGCGGCCAAGACGGCCTCGATTGCCGGGTCGACGTTCGGCCGGGGCCCTTCCGCATCGACAGGCGCACCTTCATAGACCATGCGGCGCAGCGGCCCAAGCATGATGCAGCCGACGATGACAATGCCGAGTGCGAGCAGGCCACCGATTGTGCTGACGGGACTGTTGACAGTGTGCCCTTGGGAGTCTTGGGGAGTGATCAGCAACAACACGTACACGAGGACATCGAGCCCACCGAATATCAACGCGAGCAGTCGCGCCTTGGCGGCTTTCAGCCTGACGGCCGCATGGAGAAATGGCACCCACGCGAACACACCTGCCGTCGCGATCACCACGAGGTAGTACCAACGACCCGCTACCCGGCTCCCGTGGCGTGCCTGAACAGGGACACTCTGAGACGACGACTGGTCCATTGGCGGCCTCCACTCTCGCTGCGGATACGCACGTCATCGTCGACCGAGCGGCCATCTACCGAACCGGATCGATCGGCGGCGGCTTCGAGCCGGGTTCGCGGTGACGTCGCGTCTCCTCCTGGATCGACCGAACGTCTCGGTTGTTACACCGAAATCTTCCCCGCACTCGTCTGGACAGTCGCACAACAGTGAGCCCGGGATACCTTCTTCCGCCCGCCAGTGGAGCAGGCTCCACCCCGGACCCGGTAGCCGAGGGGATGGGTTCGCACACTTGCCGCTCGTAGGTTCGCAGCTATGAGCAATCACAACGATTCCGGACAGGTTCAGCGGCGCGGTGGCGGTGCGGTCGCCGCGTTGCTATGGCTGGTACTACTGGTCAGTGGAGCCGCCAATGCGGCGGGCACAGCCGTGGGACTCGACTACCCGGCACGCATGATCGCGGGCGGCGTGGCCATGGCCTGCATCGCCGGGCTGGTCACCTACTACGTACGCCGCAAGGCGAACTGACCGGCCCCGACCACCCATCTGGACGGCGCGGTCGATGTGAGGCCCCGGGAACCTCACATCCGATCGCAGCGTCGCCGTGCGGTCGCTACGTCAGATCGACAACCGGTGCGTCAGCCGCGTTTCGCTTCACCGAGTCGACTCCGTTCTGCGCCGAAGCCTTCGCGTTGTAGGCCTCGCCGACTGCGATGATCTCCCCGTTTCCTGCCTTCAACCGAAACCGAAAGAGTCCCGCCTTGTCCTTGTAGATTTCAAACTTTCCCGACATGGCACACCTTCCATCTCTTTACCAGATCAGCCCTGCAACAACTCGGGACGCACGACTTCCGTCCTGAGAATCCTCTCGATCTCCTCCACATCACTGTTGTGGTTCGTCCGGCGTCGAATCTCCTTGCGCACGGATTCGAGAACCGGCTCAGTGGTCAGGACCGCCGCAAGAGAGCGTGGCGCCGTCGCCGCCTTTGCCTTCCACAGGTCGTCGAGCAATCGCCGCTTCACAGCTTCCTTCGACAGGTAGAACAAGGAGTTTGCTTTAGCGGCTGTGCTGACGTCGGCGAGCAGATCGATCTCCAGCGCGATATCCACCTGAACCGGCAGCCCACCGGTGAGATGCCACACCTGCCAGACCTGTCCGTTCGTCAGGACCATCCACTCGACGCCCTCGTTGACGGCATAGGTCTGCACTTGCCGCAATTGCCTGACACCGAGCTTCTGGGTGCAGCGTTTGACTTCTATGAAGGCGACCATCTGCCGATCGATCCGGACGCCGTAGTCAGCAAACTCACCCTTCACCTGGTACTCGGTCGTCAGATCTTCGTACTTGTCGAAACCGAGGCCTTCGCAGAGGAAGTCGGTCACCAACAACCGCGTGTCACCCTCGTTGGCATCTCGATCGACAAGATCGTTCAACGGCTTCGCGAACCGACGTATTGCGACCCTGGCACGCTCACGTGCCACGACCTCCCATTTAGGCATCACAGGCTTCCGCGAACTAGCCACCTTGGAATCGGACGAGCGGATCTCCTGCTTGCGCACTTCTCCCGCGTCGCTTGACACCCCTTCGGAATTTCCACTCTCGGGCCGCATTAGTGAACCCGTCGCTGCCGGAAACTCAAGTCCATCCATCGCATAGACCTCCTGGGCGACCCGGCCACTTGAGTCGAGCGCCATCGCAACTCATGCCACTTCAGGTCGCGATTTGCCGTACTTGCGTTACACGAAGCAGGCAACCGCCAACGCCCTGATGCATATGATCAAATCTGTATCGATTACACAGCTGGCAGATCAGACAACCACATCAGGAGCGAAACAAACCAACAAAAAGAACCGCGATGCCGGTCAGCCTTCGACGATTTCCCAGGGGCTGTGCGGGTTCGCGCGATCCCAGACCTGGAGCGGGGCGGCGGCCAGCACGGTCACGACGTCCGGGTAGAGGCGGACGACGTGTTCGAGCTCGAGGGCTTCGGTCTCGAACTCGACGGCCTCGGGGACCTCGAAGCCCACGAAAAGCCAGGTGCCGTCGGCTTCCCGGACGACCTGGCGGACGGCGCGTGGCGACGTCGCCGGATCGGCCGGGATCTCGGCCAGGCCGGAGCTGACCTGGACCTCGTCCACCGGCGAGCCGGGGTGGGGCCAGGCCGCGATGCGGGCTTGGCGGTGTCGCTGGTCTTCGGTTTCGTCGTCCGAATCGGCGACGGAGCTCAGCAGCCAGGTGCGCCGCACCGGATCCCAGTCGGCGGCCATGCCGGGCGGCAGGATCGCGAGCGCGGCCAGTGCCGGGATGCGGGCCAGCGCGTCGCGCAGCGGCAGCGAGCCGAACTGGGCGCGGTTGAACTCCATGTCGTCGGAGTACTCGGAACCGTCGCTGATGAACCACTCGTCGTCATCGTCGAGGACGACGAAGGCGAGGCGACCAGGATCGGCGGCGAGGGACCGGGCGAAGAGCACCGGTGCGTCCGGCTGTTGCCGCAGCGGCCATTCGGTCGACATGCACGCTCCCCGTGTTGGTCCGGCGACGCCATCATTCCACCGTGTCGATCAGGGCTCACGCCGCCCTAATTCCACAGTTGTTGATTTTCTGGGCGTCGCCGGTCATGCTGGGTCCATGGTCATCCCCAAAGGCGTGGCCCGGTTCAACCGCGTCGCCACCAACCGGATCGCGAAGTACGTCGTCGGCTGGATGCCGGGCTTCGGCATCGTGGTGCACAAGGGCAGGCGTTCGGGCAAGGAGTACCGGACGCCGGTCAACGTTTTCCGTGTGCCGGAAGGGTTTGTCGTCGCGCTGACGTACAGCCCGGACGCCGACTGGGTGAAGAACCTGCTCGCGGCGGGCACGGGCGAAGTCGTCACGCGGCGGCGTAACTACGTCGTCCGCGACCCGGAAGTCGTCCATGATGGGTCACGTCAGGCGATGCCGCCCGTGGTCCGGCAGTTCCTCGGGCTCATCGACGTCCAGGACTTCCTGCTGCTCAAGCGGGAGTGAACCGAGGGGGCCCGATGCTGAGCGGGAAACTGGTCCGGCTGCGTCCGCTGGAGCCGTCCGACGCCGAATCGCTGTACCGCTGGAACTCCGACCCCGACATCGGGCGGTGGATGGTCAACAGCCACCCGCTGTCCCTCGCGCAGTTCCGCAAACGCTGCGAGGAGCGCAAAGAGAATTCGTACGACAACGTCGTACTCGGCATCGAAACGCTCGCCGAAGGGAAGTTCATCGGCATCATCGATCTCCGCGACGCCGAACCCGAGATCGGCAACGCCGATCTGGACCTCTACATCGGCGAAAAAGACCACTGGGGCAAGGGTTACGCCACCGACGCGATGCGCGTGATGTGCGCGTACGGCTTCAACTCCATGCGGCTGCACCTGATCTCGCTGCGGGTGGTCGCCGAGAACGAGGCGGCCCGGCACGTCTACCGCAAGGTCGGGTTCCACGAGGACGGCAGGCATCGCGAGGCGTTCCGCGGCGACGACGGCAAGCGGTACGACATGATCCTGATGAGCCTGATCAACGGCGAACTCACGTAGCTTCGTCAAGCAGCTTCCGGACCTTCGGCGGGGCCTTGAGCAGCCACGCGTCCTCGATCAGTTCGCGCAACTGGCGCACATCCACCTTTTCCAGGTCGACGAGGATGCTGCCGTAGCCGTCGTAATGCGGCGTCGTGTAGAAGGCGGGGTCGCCGGAGTCGAGCAGCGCGGCCTTCTCGTCGAGGCCGCACATCAGCATGAGCCCGCCCTCGGCCTCGGTGCGCAGCCGCCCGAAGGTCTTGCCCGCCACCTTCAGCGCGGGCGTGCGGTACGACGTGGACTCGGTGACCTCCGGCAGCTCCGAGGCCATCCGCACGACGTCTTCCCAGGTCGTCATGGGTCCATCATGCCCGGGACGTCTTGGCGAAATGGGAAGTCCGTGAAGGCCTCCTTCACCAACAGGGGGCGGGGGTAGGATGGGATAACGGGGCACAGGCGCTAGGCGAAGGAGATTTTACGTGGGGCGGCGGGGGGTCGCGGG